>JASHPD010000193.1 GCA_030038315.1 Acidobacteriaceae bacterium | reverse complement strand
GAACACACGGACGTGGGGCACCCCCATTGCGGGCGCAAGAGGCTAGCGGGTGTGCAGGGCTGAGAGACGCATGGCTACGGCTTCGATGATCTGCTCGTGGACTTCTTCGATGGAGAGGTCGCCTTCGATGACTACGACGCGGTCGGGCTCGCGGTTGGCGATCTCGCAATATTTTTCCCAGACTCGGCGATAGAAGGCTTCCTGCTCCTGCTCGAAGCGGCCTTCGTCTTTGCCGTCTTTTTCGGCGGTGCGGTCATTGCGGCGGCGGGCTCGGTCAAGGCTGCGCTCTAAAGACGGCAGGAGAAGCAGTGTCAGGTCGGGCTGGAGGTTGCCGCAGAGGATTTTGTGGAGATCGAGGACGACTTCAGAGCCCAGCTCGCGGCCTCCGCCTTGATAGGCTTCCGTGGAGTCGGTGAAGCGGTCGCAGAGAACGATTTTGCCGGATGAGAGCGCGGGCTCGATGACTTCGGCGATGGCCTGCGCGCGGTCTGCGAACATGAGAGCCATTTCCGTGAGCGGAGCGAGAGCCGATGAGCGTGAATCGAGCAGCAGGGCGCGGATGCGGTCGCCGGTTTCCGTGCCGCCGGGCTGGCGGGTGATGACGGGATCGATGCCGCGCTTGTGCATCCAGGCGGCGAGGCGCTTGAGCTGCGTGGTCTTGCCCGCGCCGTCGAGTCCTTCGAGCGTGATGAACAAGCCCCTGGGCATGGGGTGAGAATACCATTGCGCGATTCAAGGAGACGATTGCATTGCGGATGTAGTATGAAGTGTGAAAATTTGTTGAGCGGAGCATGAATGCTCCGAGTGGAGTTTGCCGTGAGAATGAGACGCACCTTCCCCGCGGTGGTTTTAGGCGCGGCTGCTGCTTTGCTTTTGACGGGTCTTTTTGCGGCTTGGCGCGCTGCTGCGCAGAGCATGACGCTGGAAGGACAGACGGGCGGATTTGTGACGCCGACGGCGTCTGTGGCGCCTGTGGCGAAGGATCATTTCTTTTCGCATCCGGCGCTGGGGTACTACTTCATCAACGCGGACAAGGTGATTGGCGATCTGCACACTTTCAGCATTCTGGAAGGGTTTGGAAACCGCGCGGAGCTAGGCTATACGCGCACGGTGCATACGGAAGGCGACAGCGAGGAGTTCAGCAGCCTTTGGCACTTTGCGGGAATGAATGTCTTCAACGGCAAGGTAGCGGTGGTGACGGACGGCGAAGGTTCTCCGCTGACGCCGGGGCTGGCGGCGGGTTTTGTGGTGCGGACGGGCGACAAGTTTGTCTCGGGGGCGATTGGGCAGGAGCTGGGCGAGCCGCTGAAGTCGTATACCAACGGAGACATTTACGTGGTGGCGACGAAGACATGGCTGCATAAGCCGCTGCCGTTTATTGCGAACCTGGGATTTAAGGAGACGAACGCTTCGATTCTGGGGATTGGCGGGCAGGCGACGCGGTTTCAGGGACGGCTGTTTGGCGGGCTGGGATTGCCGATTCCGATGCCGTTCCATACGGCGCTGGTGCCGGCGGTGGGATTTCTGCAGGAGCCGCCGCACTCGGTGAATCTGAGCGACATCCTGGTGGGCGGCGGTGGACGTCTGCCGACGACGATGGATTACGCGGTGCGGTTTACGCAGCGGAAGAATGCGCATTTTGCCGCCGGGATCGGCGTGGGGCAGGTGGCGGGGATGGTCGGCGATACGGAGCTGCCGACGCCGAACGGGCCGGTCTTTGTGCCGGTGAATCTGCAGGCGCGATCGGTGTTGGGAATCAGCGTTGGACTGCGGTATTAAAATCGTGCTGAAACAAACCGGATGCGCGGCAAGGTTGCGCAAATAGAAGAGCTATCCGGTAGAATGCTGAAGATTTTCGCCGTGCTTTGCAACTTCCCGGCGTGGACTGTGTTCTAACCCTGTAGTCTGCGAAGCCATGCAGGCTCTAGAGTAAGTAGGAGGACCGTTTATGAAAGTATTTCGTTCTGCACGCTGGCTTTTGCTCGCGCTGCTGCTTCCCTTGATTCCCGCGCCGAAGGCGAATGCGGGTGTATTTATCAGCGTGAACTTCGGGCCTCCTGTGCTGCCCGTGTATGTGCAGCCACCGTGCCCTCAACCGAACCTGATGTGGACGCCGGGCTACTGGGCCTACGGTCCTGAAGGCTACTACTGGGTTCCCGGCGCGTGGGTTCCGGCGCCTTACGTCGGTGCGCTGTGGACTCCGCCGTACTGGGGCTTTGCGGGCGGCGTGTATGTCTTCCACCCCGGCTACTGGGGTCCGCAGGTGGGCTACTACGGCGGCATCAACTACGGCTTCGGCTACATGGGCGTCGGCTTTGCGGGCGGCATCTGGAGCGGCGGCGTCTTCCGGTACAACACGGCGATCATGCACGTGGGCCCTGGAATCCGCAATGTGTATGTGGACCGCTCGATCGTGCAGCGGAACACGATTGTGAACAGAGGCCGCGTGGCTTACAACGGCGGGCCGAACGGCATCCGCTACCAGCCGAACGCGCAGGAGCGCTCGTACATGAGCCAGCGCCACACGGCTCCGACGAGCTTCCAGACGCAGCACGCGACGGCTGCCCGCAACGACCGCTCGGCATACGCGCGCAACAATGGCGGCCGTCCGAGCAACATGGCGAGCTCCCGTCCGTTGCAGCGGGAAGCGCAAACGCGTCCGGCGACAACGGCGCGGCCTGCCGCTCGCCCTGGCAACGCGGCGCGGCCTGCCGAAAGCCGGCCTGCGCAGCAGCGTGAGGCCCGTCCAGCACAACAGCACCAGGCACGGCCCGCGCAGCAGCACCAGTCCCGGCCTCAGCGGGAGTCAAAGCCTGAAGCGAAGGATAGGAAGTAACAGCTTTCTTTCCTGAAAACCAGCCGCAACGGCAAAAGGCCCACGGAATTCCGTGGGCCTTGTTGTGTTTCAAGGGGAGGGATTTTGTCCTGCCGCCGTTCCGCATAGAGCACGGAAGAGTCAGGAGCCCGATGTTGGATGGCTGGATTGAATTTCTGAAAAGCAAAGACAAAAGCAGGCGCAGATCCTTAGACTGCGCAGGCCCTAAAAAACGCGACCTGCTTCGCCCAGGATGACAATCCCTTTATGTTCTGCTTGCCTCTATATCTCGATACGGCCTAGAAAAGCCAGACGCTGCACAGCGTGGCGATCATGGCGGCAGCGGTGACTGCCTGGTAGACCAGGTCTTCTACCTTGCGGCCGCGGAAAAGACGCCCGGCAGCGGCTGTGTTGGATGCGAGGTTGGGGGAAGGTTGCATCACTCGGGCTGCCTTTCTTCGCCTTGCGGCGAGGGGTGGATAGAGACGGTTGCCTCAATGGAAACAGGCGCTGCTCAAATGGTGTTGCCGAGGCACGGAGCGTTTCCGCAGGCGTCTCTTATTGTGGTTGGATGCAATAAAGCCGCCTGCCGATTTAGACACGCGGATGAAAGTTGAGTTGAGGCAGGCGGAGGAACAATCTGTTGCACCTGCGCTGCTGTACCCGCGCAGCCCGCGTTCCTTGCCTGCCGCCTACGTGCTGTGCTTGCGGTATCGTCATGCGGCGCGAATCCGATCTGTGAAAATCTCGTGGATTCGGCTTCGCACTCTCTCTTTGGTAACGGGTATAGAATTTTCTCGTGAGCACCGGGCCCCAACTGATTCGTTCCGCCGAGCCGCGCGAGCACAACTGGCTGCCTGTGGCGATTGCCGCCGGCGTGGTTGTGCTGGCGGTGATTGTGGCGGCTTTGACGATAGGGCGCGGACATGAGCAGACGGCGACGGCTCTGGTCAACGCGCCTCTCGATCCCTACGCGGCGAATCTGCCGATCGGCAACCTGGAGCTGAGCGAGTCGTCGAATCTCTCCGGTGGCAAGGTGACCTATGTGGACGGGCACATTGCCAACAAGGGAAGCCGGACGGTGACGGGGATTACGGTGCAGGTGCTCTTCCGCGATTATTCGAACCAGGTGGCGGAAAACGAAACGCTGCCGCTGCGGCTGATCCGCACACGGCAGCCGGAGGTCGATGTCGAACCCGTGGCCGCCGCGCCGCTCAATCCGGGTGACGAACGCGACTTCCGGCTGATCTTCGATCCGGTCTCGCCGGATTGGAATGGGAATTATCCCGAGATTCGGGTTTTAAGGGTGGAGAGCAAGTAAGGCAGGGAGCAGGGGAAAAAATTAACGTCTGCTCTGCTCCACATCTCTTCTCGATCCCTCGCTCCCTATCAAAATTCCTGCTGGTTAGCGCTGTTTTCCGGCGACGGCGTGGCCGCGCGTCTCATCTCTGTTCAGTCCACCCCAAAGTTACGCTGTAGAAGTTACCTCCGGTAGGTAAAAATTACCTGATCCGTTCTGGACGGACAAGCCAGCCGGAGGCCGGTTGTTCACCGGAACTCTTCTTGTAACTCTTTTATAAACATATATTTGATGATTAAACCAGGTCTCGCGCCTACTTTGGCACGCTTGTTGCTATTTAGAGAGCCGTACTGTCAACAAAACATCCCCGGCAGTTTGCTACCGGGAGATCACAATGAAAAGAGGATGTCACGCGTGACAGCACTTATCCATACATATATCCATAGAAATGCTCTGCGCGGGGCAGTCGCAGCCTCTGCGCTTGCGATGGCGCTCGCCCTCCCCGGCGGCGCCTTCGCACAATCGTCCCCCAGCTCTGCCTCTACCCCCCAGAACACCCCTCAGGCGGCACAGGCTCAGCAGACCCCTCCGCAGTCGTCTCCCGACATTAACCAGCAGAGGTTGAGCAACGCGTCGCGCGAGGGGTTCTGGGGTCATTTGAATCCCTTTGCCCGCAAGAAGTGGGTTCAGAAGCGGCTTCAGCCGATCCATGACCAGCTCGATGAACTCGACCAGGTGAATGCGCAGAATGCGCGAGACATTAAGGACGTGGATGCGCGGGCGCAGGCCGGCATCCATCAGGCGCAGTCCACGGCCGACTCGGCCAACCAGACGGCGACGGCAGCGGGGCAGGCTGCCCAGGGAGCGCAGACCGCCGCGCAGGGCGCTTCAGCCCATGTGGACCAGCTCAACACCACTGTGAACGGCCTGGACCAGTACCGTTCCGTGAGCGAGACCGAGGTTCGGTTCAGCCGCGGCGTTCCGGTGCTCTCGGCCAAGGCCAAGGGACAGCTCGATGACCTGATCCAGAGCGTGAACGGACGCAAGGGTTACATCATCGACATCGAAGCTCACTCGCCGGCACGCGGCGCCGCAGGCATCCAGAACTCGCAGAAGTTCGCCGAGGCGATCAACCGCTACCTGGTGGAGCACAACATTCCCGTCTACCGGCTGCACGCCGTGGCTATGGGCAACGCGAAGTCCGAGGCGAGCGATGAGCCCGTCCGCGTGAGCATGGTTCGCGTCCGGTTGATGGAAAACAGTTTGGCGGCCCCGGATGCTGCATCACCCCAGGGTGCAGAGTCCGCGCCCGGCGCGGAGCGGCCCTAAACCGCTCAGCCACGCCCCCGAGGCTATTCGCGCCTTCGGCTCACCCCCGCCGATGGCCGCCAAAAAAGCTCTCGCAAGAGAGAACCAAGGCAACTTGGCCCCCGCCATAAACGGGGGCCGTTTTTTTGCCCTGCGCTAATATGGCGCAGATGCCGAAAGTACATATTCTAAAGGGGTTATTCTTCAGGCTATGCGTTTTTGATTACATCAAAAAACCGGTGGGAAACCAATAAGCTCTGCGTTACAAAAGATTTATGGCGAAATACATCAGCGCGGAACTGGCTCGACTGATCCGTAGCCGGGCTTACGCGTCCGGAGCGCTGAACAAGGCCAGGCGCGAGATCGCTCAGCTTAACCATCAACTTTGTGAACTTCGGGATAAGGAAGAAGATCTCGCAGCACGGCTCTCCAATATCAACATCGAACTTGGCCGGTATTCCAGCATCAATCCAGCGAGAATTCGGCCAATAGCTACAAACCCACACACTTCCAGCATTCCCCGCGGAGTTTTCACTGCCGAGCTTGTTCGCTATATGCGGCAAGTGAAACGCCCGGTGAGTACATACGAATTAGAGCAGTACCTGCTTCCGGTGTTCGGTCTATCGCCAAGGATGGCAAAAGAGAGGGAGCGTCTTCATCGGAAGGTCCGCAAGTGCCTGCGTATGATTTCCGCCAAAGGAGCAATCAGGCGGCTCCATGATCCTGAGAGCAGGGACGGGAAGACCGTCGGCCTATGGCAGTGGATCGGCGACTAAGCCGCGAAGAGGAGTTCTTTCTGGCGCCGATGTCCGTGAGAATAGCCGCTCCAATCGGGAGACCTGCCGGCGTTGAATACACGGCGGACCAGATTTCGCATTCGAGCTTCTGTATCCATGTGGCGCACCTCTTCGTGCCACACCATCTCATTGGCATAGTCAATCATGTAGTGCCGAGTTATCCGGTGGTAGATCCCCGTTTGCGACCGGCGCATTCTGGAAAAGAAGCTCTCACACTGATTCTCATTGACGCCTGTATCGGATGAGAATTCGACCTTGTGATTCACGACCTCATGTTTGTAAAGGATTCGAGGAATACTTCTGTAGGCGGGATGGTCGTCCGTTCTTATAGTCGAACCCGGTTCAACCCACATCGTTATGAGTGCCGCTATATCTTTCGGATTTTCTGAACGGCAGATAATTGTGACCGTTCTTCCGGCACCTTCTTTTTTACCATCGTTTTTCTCACGCATCACGATGGCGGCTCGCCGATTCTGACGCGACTTCTTCTTGTATCGCCGCTTTCGCATACTTCTTATTGCGCCGGAGAAGTATCCAGCGTCGATTTCAACCAAGCCGCTTAGCTTCTGTAGTGGTACAGTTCGCGTAAACGCATCCCGAATCTTGTGCAGGAGGGTAAACCAAGTGCGGTAATCGCCGCCAAACAATCTCTGCATCACAAGCGCGGCTTCGCCTTTTGCATGGGCCTCGAAAAGGCGGAGTGCAACCAGAATATGCCTGTGGTCGATTTTGTGATAAGCAAGAGGAGTGCGCGTGGTGACGGAAAAGGTGAATCTACATCCCTTACACTCCCATTGCTTACGGGCACGGCGGACATAATGGCTATCGACCTGGCCGCAATCCGGGCACACCTGCTCCGTAGAGCTTCCCCAGCGGAATTCTGCCAGTCTCAGCCGCGCCTCTTCTTCCGAGAGGCGGCCGAGTGCCAGCAGATTCCACCGGGTTGATTTCGAGTTGTGCCCAAGTGCTTTGCCCATAGTTCTGTCGCGTCAAGTAGACGGTTTTTTCTCTGGACCGCTCGTAAATGGGCGAGAATATGGGTAATAAACATGGCATGGCGGACCGCCTATCAGCACATCCCCTTCGCAATCTCTGACTACTCGCTCGGCGGAATCGCCGCAAACAGAAGTTCCGCTTCCCGCTTGTGCCCCTGCGAGTACCCACACCAGTCGCGTGAGACGCCGGCATTGAGAACGCGCTTGCCAATCAGCATGAGCTGCGTACGCGTGTCCTTTCGCCGCACATCTTCGCGCCACGCCATCTCGATGGCGTAGTCCAGCAGGTACTTCGGCTCCATCTGGTGATAGATACCGATGCAGGCCCGCTGAAGCCGCGAGAAGTAGCTTTCCGCCTGGTTCTGGTTCACGCCGTCATCGGTTGAGAACTCAACAGAGTGATTGACGGTTTCGTGGACGTAGCCCTTGTACTTCAGGTTGCCGTAGGCGCTCAGTTCATCGGAACGCACGACGGCACCCTTTTCGATGTATCGCAGGACCAGAGCTTCCATGTCCGCGGCGTTCTCCGAACGAACTACGGCAACGACCGTGCGCGCAGCGCCCTGGCCGGCTCTGTCGTTCTGGCGCATGGCGATGACCAGCCGCCGGTTCGGATGGTGCGGAAACTCCATCTTCGGGAGTTTCTGCCGGTGCTGAACCTGATACTTTTTCGGGATCTCCGGCACGGTTGCGTCAGGCTTCTTGCGAGGCTTGCGATACCGGCCGCCAAAGTGCCCACCATCAATCTCTACGGTCCCATTCAACTTCTCCTCTGGCATGGTCATCATCAGAGCCTCGCGAATCTTGTGGAGCAGCGTATAGCAGGTGCGGTAGCTTCCGCCGATCATCCGGCGCAGTTCCAGAGCTGGCAGTCCCTTCTGCGCGATGATGAACGCGAAGATGGCCGTAACGAGCTTTTTGCAGCTAATCTTGTGGTCGGCGAACGGGCTGCGTGTTGTGACGGAGAAGGAAAATCGACAGTGTTTGCATTCCCACTGCTTGCGCGCCCGGCGGACATAGTGACTGTCCACCACGCTGCATTCCGGGCACATTTGTTCGCTGGTGCTGCCCCAGCGCATCTCGGCCAGCAGCATCCGTGCTTGATCTTCGGTGAGATCTGTAATGTCCTGCAGAGTAAGGGGGATGGAAGTGGGTGTTTGCCAAAAACGAGCAGACATGGGGAAACTCCGTTTTTAAAAGGGGTAATTCTGTAATGACAAACATCCAGAATTCAATTTGAGTAAGGAATCTTCATTCGGTACGATGGTGACGTGCAAAGCCGTCACCCCAATCGGGATTCCGAATACCTGGCGAAACTGCGGGACTATTACGCGCAGCATCGGGTGCTGCCGTCCTATGGAGGCGTAGCCAAACTGACAGGGCTCAAGGCGGCATCGGCCGCATTCGCCATGATCGACCGGCTGAAGAAGCAGGGGTTTATCGAGTCGTCACCGGACAGGCGGTTGCAGCCGGGAAAGCGGTTCTTTGAGCGTGAGGTTGCCGATAGTGTTCAGGCTGGAACTCCGGCACCGGCCAATGACGTAATGCCGGATGCGTTCAACATCGATGAATTCTTAGTTGAAAACCCTTCGCGGACGGTCTTGTTGAAAGTCCGCGGAGACTCTATGGTGGATGCTGGGATTCTGCCTGGCGACACGGTGATCGTGAAAAAGAACGCGCCGGCCACGCCTGGGGATATTGTGGTGGCCATGGTGGACCGGGAGTACACGGTCAAGTATCTGGCTCGGGATAAGAAGGGCTTTTATCTCAAACCGGGAAACCAGCAATATGACAACATTCGTGCCAAGGACCACCTCGAAATCTTCGGGCTCGTCGTCGGGGCGTTCAGGAAGTATTGAGTCTGCAGGTGGTAAAGCCAGGTTATAAGCTCATGTATCAGAATTGTTGTGACACAAGGAAAGCGGAGCAATAATGCCCATTAACCAATCAAACTCCGATCTGAACCAGGAACTTATTGACCTGCTTTCTGCAGATGACAGGTTAGTTTCCGATGGCAAACTGATGAAGAACAAGGTGATTGAGCTCGCATTAAACCTTGATCCTCTTCTGTTTAAGTATCTTCTCAAGAACAAATCTATAAAAACCCATTTCTTTTCCGAAGTAGATGGCGTGCTGATCTTTGACAAGATCAAGTTTCAACGGTTTGTCAGCAATAAGACTTTCTTGCCTGATAGCTACACCTCATACAAGAACAAAATTGGTTTGACCAGCCGTGAAGAATATCTAATCGACTCCGGGGATGTCGTGCTTGCGTGGCCCTACAAAGATTGCGTACTGGAAGGTGGGCAAGACCAAAATGACGCCAAGAGGGATGAAGTCTTCTGGAATGAAATTCTTGCTCCCGATCAGATTGATCGTTTACTTGCTCCCAAAGTGCTATGCAACTGGAAGCGCTACAACAAACAAGGAGAGTCGGCTCCCAAGAGCGTAGCAAGCAGCGACAATCTTCTTATCAAGGGCAACAACCTTCTGGTTCTTCATACGCTGCTCAAAACTCATGCTCGTAAGGTGAAGCTGATTTTCATTGATCCTCCCTTCAATACCGAAAACGATAGTTTTCAATACAACGACACTTTTACCCAGTCGAGTTGGCTGACATTCCTGAAGAATAGGATTGAAGTAGCAAAATTATTGCTTTCCGATGATGGATCAATCTTCGTACATATTGACCACAACAACAATCATCCTGTCAAAATGCTTCTTGACGAGATATTCGGGCCTGAAAATTTCAGAAACGAAATCATTCTTCCTGGGCGGGCAGTAAAGGGTCTTCAAAAGCAATTTAAGACGATCAAAAAACTTCAGGTTCGGCATGACACTTTGTTTTGGTATACCAAGAACCCAGAGACAAGTTTCACTCCATATTGGGTAGATAAGCACGACGCGGGCAATGAGGAAGGTCACTGGCATCATGCTTGGAGTACCGAAGAACGAAAGACTATGCAATACGAATTGCTCGGCACGAAGATCAACAAAGGGCAATGGGTGTGGGGTGAGGACAGAGCACTACAAGCTGTTGTTAACTACGAACGATACCTTGAAGAAGGTGGTGGACGGACTCTAGCAGAGTATTGGCGAGATACCGGAGAGACTCTTTCCTTCATTCGTAAATCGCCCGATGATGGTAAACCTCAATACTGGCGAGCACCGGCTGAGCGGCGATTAGGGGATACGGTGTGGAGTGGCGTCCCCATTGCCAATAGCGATCATGGATTCAAGACGGCCAAGAATGAAAAATATCTGGCTGAGGTGCTGCGTTTGGCCTCAGCGGAGGGCGATCTCATCATGGACTTTTTTGCGGGCTCCGGTTCCACGCTTGCAACCGCTCATAAGCTCAAGAGACGCTGGATTGGCGTAGAACAAATGAACTACATGGAAGAAATCACCTGTCCTCGATTAGCTGAAGTCGTCAGGGGAGAGTCTTCAGGTATTAGCAAGAGTGTTAATTGGGAAGGTGGCGGGGAGTTCGTATATTGCGAGCTTACCAGAGCTAACCAGATTTTCATTGATTCGATCCGGGCAGCCAAAACGACAGAGGAGCTATCTGCCATCTGGGATGAAATGCAGGAGAAGGCGTTTCTTTCCTATCATGTCAATCCAAAGTCAATTAACGAATCTAAAAAAGACTTTGTAAGCCTCAGCATTGTGGATAAGAAGAGATTTCTCATCGAGACTCTGGACAAAATATGCTCTATGTTCCACTTTCCGAGATCGGCGACGAAACCTATGCGATTTCTAAAACGGATAAGGCGCTCAATAAGCAATTCTTTGAAAAAGGTGCGTCATGGTAGATGCTAAGGTGCTCTTTGATGCCATCTATTACCAGCTTGGGCGAAAGCAAATTGAAGGGACCAAATTGCCGGCCGCTATTACCGGAAACCTTAACCTTTCATTTCCAATTCGCCTATATCAAGAGCGAGCTTTTCAGCTTTTCCTCAATTACTGGGAGAACTTTGACGAAAAACCAAGCGAGAACAGCCAGTTACTATTTCACATGGCCACAGGCAGCGGGAAGACATTAATAATGGCTGGGCTTATTTTGTACCTGTACACGAAAGGTTACCGTAATTTTTTGTTCTTTGTCAACAACAGCAATATTATCGAAAAAACACGCGACAACTTCCTGAACCAGCTCTCGAAGAAGTATCTCTTTGCCGAGACGTTAAGTTTTGGAGACAAACGTATCTCTATCAATGCAGTAAAGAACTTCCAGTCCGTAAGCCCCGACGACATCAACATTGTCTTCTCCACCATACAGGGCTTGCATATTACCTTGAATACGCCGAGTGAGAACAGTCTGAGTTATGACGATTTTGAGAATCAGAAAATAGTTCTAATATCTGACGAAGCACACCATATCAATGCCGACACTAAGAAAGGCAAAGATATTGAGCAAGATGACTTGTTCGAGATTGTGTCGTGGGAAGGCACCATAGAAAAAATTTTTCGGGCAAACACCGCGAATGTCTTGCTCGAATTTACAGCCACGGTGGATTTCAGCGACGACAAGCTGAGTGAAAAATACAAATCCAAGCTGATTTTTGACTATCCGCTGAAAGAGTTTCGCAAGGATGGCTATTCCAAAGAAGTGAAGGTTCTCCAAGCCGACTTGTCTCCGTTCAATAGAGCACTACAAGCAGTTCTGTTGAGCCAGTACCGGCGCAAGATTGCAGAGAAGAACGGGCTCCATATTAAGCCAGTGATTCTCTTCAAGTCGAAGACGATTAAGGACAGCAAGGCGTTCTTCGAGGAGCTCAAGGATGGGATCAGAAAATTGAAGGTGCAGTCGCTAATAGCAATTAGGAATCGCAGTAACGAGCCTGTTATTAAGCGTCTGTTCGACTACCTCGACGCTACAGGGGTTAGTCTGGACAACCTAATTGCCGAACTGCGTGAAGACTTTTCAGAAACAAAACTGATCGAGGTTAATAGCAAAGAAGAGAGCGAAAAGAAGCAACTAGCTGTAAATTCTCTGGAAAGTAACGATTACCGGGCAGTTTTTGCTGTAGATAAACTCAATGAAGGATGGGACGTTCTCAACTTGTTTGATATTGTTCGCCTGTATGATACGCGAGACAGTAAAGCAGGTCGAATCGGGGAAACCACGATGAGAGAGGCGCAGTTAATTGGCCGCGGAGCACGTTATTGTCCCTTTCAACTTTCAACAGACCAGCCGCTGTATGGGCGCAAGTATGACGCCGACCTCGAAAATGAATTGCGTGTTTGTGAGGAGTTACACTATCACAGTGCCTACAATCCGAAGTATATTCAAGAACTCAATACCGCCCTACGGGAAATTGGCCTGAAGCCAAAAGAAACCAGAGAGAGAAGGATTCAGTTAAAGCAGTCGTTCAAAGACACGACCTTATTTAAGGCTGGACACATCTTTCTGAATGAGCAAAAGAAATACAACAGAGAAGATATTACAGCGCTGGATAGTAGCACTATCAGCCATACTCACAAGGTTTCTCTTCTTACCGGCTACAGCAAAAGCAGCGTTGCATTTGAGATTTCTGACAAGGACAAAGGAATGGACAAGTTCAGTAAGGATTATCTTCTGAAGGATTTTGGTGCATCGATTATCCGCAAAGCGATCCAGCGGATTGAATTCTACGAATTCGATAATCTGAGTCGATACCTTCCGAACTTGAAATCGATCCATGAATTTATTACTTCAGACAGCTATCTAGGTAAACTCAAGATTGAGATTACTGGGCTGTCAGATCAGGTCGAGGATTTAACCATCGACGATAAATTAGACGCTACGACACAAGTCCTGACAACTGTTTCCAGCGTGATTGCCTCTGACAAGATTGAGTTCAAGGGCACTAAGAGATTTATTCCGCACATGATTCGAGCCGTATTTACAGACAAAACTCTTAATTTCATGATCGACGCTGGTGGGGATAAAGAATTCGGCAAGTCAATGAATGACCCATCTGAAACCGCCTACTACCTCGATCTGAGCAAGAGAAAGTGGTATGCCTTTGATGATTGCTTTGGAACATCAGAAGAGAAACTACTGATCCAGTACATTGACAAGAAATATAGCGAACTAGCGAAGGCTTATTCGGAAGCCTATCTTATTCGAAACGAAAAGCACTTCAAGATATATGCGTTTCAGGATGGGCGCCCTCTTGAACCAGATTTCGTGCTTTATTTGATAGGCAAAGAAAAAATAGATACCAAGCACTATCAGGTATTCATCGAGCCGAAAGGAAAGCACCTGCTTAAAGAGGATGAATGGAAGGAACAATTCCTTTTGAGCATCAAAGAGGAGTTTGAGGTCGAGCAGCTCTTTGCAAACAAAAAATATGTACTCTGGGGGCTCCCGTTTTTTAACGAGGAGTACCGAAAAACACAGTTTGAAGAAGCATTTGAGGCGTTGTTGGAATAAAGCATACGCGGGCGTACTCCTCTTCGCACTTCGAGGAGCAGTTAGGTTACTTCCTATCCTGGTTGTGCCGCAAGTCGCTGCGCCAGTAATCGCAAGAAGGACTTACACTATATCGCAAATTGTGTTTCTCGCTATTCCGGTGATTGCATCTGCTCGATTGATGGCTTTGGGCTGCCAGTCCAGGTAAACCGGAATCTCTGCCCCATGCGTACATTGGTCACGAGTGCCGGCCGGAAACACGCGATGCACGTTCCGGCTTTGTGCCGGACACTTGGGTAGATCAGCCCAAGAGAGCCGCTGTCCACGAGCGATCTCCCCAGAAGCTGGGAGTACGCATAGCTGCTCGGGTCTAACGCTCTCTGGAAGCCGCGACTGTTGCGCAGATCGTGGTATTGACCTGCAAAGTCGGCCAGATACTCGTCGTAAGAAACCTCGTCGTGAAGACGGCCGGTCACCGCCAGCCTGGCCGTTGCGTGGAAAACAACCTCGGCAATGGATGTGGTTACACTCTTGGCCGCATACCACACGCCGCGGTAGTCGGTATTGAAACGAGCGCCGGGTTTGCTGGGATAGACAAACGCCGTGTTGATGATGCGTGCGTAGGGCACATTGGCTACCAGCTCGGAGCGTTGGAGGCCCGGCGGGAGAATATCGTGCTCTGCTTTGGTCAGGCCGTCGCCCCGCCGTTCTGTCTCGTTGATTTCAGACAGGGTTCGCTCATCCGGCGCGAGGCGCGCCAATGGCGATTTGGATCTGTCCTGAATGCTGAATACCGAGGAGAGGAGTCGGCAGGTGTTTTTGAACGAGATTACGGAAAGAGGCGGGACGGCATTGCCAGCCCCGCCTCTTTCGAGTTGAAGTTTTGCCATGATTTACGTTCCTTGGATCTGTCCTTCGAGCAGGCGCCGAACATCCTCGATAGCAAATGGTCCACCTTCGACCATGTACTGAAGAGGGGTTTTCCCGTTGAACAGCGGGCCTTTGTTGGGCAATTGAGCCCAGCGGTCTGCAAACTCTTGCCCGTGAAGCGTGTTGATCGCCTTGAATACGCCGAATAGCGTGGATGTGCGCCACATCTGGTCGGTGCTGAGAACCTTAGACCTGGGGTTGCGCTTCATCGCGTAGTATTGCCCGTTCGAGACGCCGCCCAAAAACAGCCTGGCGTCCTCGTCGCGCACCTTCCAAATCTCCATCATCTTGAAGAAGCCGACAAGGGCGGAGCCGCTTAACCGTTTCCGCTCCTCGTAGGAGTTGAAATCGGCGAGTGGGGACGAGGCGTAGCTTTCCGCTGGATAGCTGAGTACGGTCGCCATAGCGCAACCTCCTATATTGAATATCATACTCTCCAAATTTGGATAGTCAAGCCGGCGGCATGTTCTGTCCAAGTTCCGCCAGTTGCTGGCGAAGCCGTTGCGCGATCCGACCGAAAATCTCCCTGTCGCGCTCATTGCCGTCCCGGCGCAATTCCTCGCATCGGGCAATCTCTTCCTGAAGGTTGGCCTTCTGTGTGAACAGGCTGCGCGTGTACTCCGCAGCCTTTGCCCATGCGGCGTCTTCATCTGGCTCAACGAAGTCAAAAATATCCCAGGCTCCCGCCCCGCTAGTCGAATCGAGAAGAATCACGTAGGATTCGCCATACGGACTTCCAACTGCGTTGGGCCAGTGATGGAGCACAAATTCACAGTCGTTCATGCGGGTTTTATCCTTCCCAGTCGTTGAAAGTCCGGTCAAACTTCGTAGCCTCCCACTGTGCAACTACGCGGGCGGCCAATTCCGCCGGATCAGAAGGAAACTCGGTAACCGGAATTCGTTTGCGGTAATCGCCCGCGCTCACGAGAACGTAGACCTTGCCCTCGTAATAAGACATCCCGTGAGTAACGCCGGGATAGGGAAACCGCGGCTTCAGCCGCTCCAGCTCCTGAAAAAATGGTGAGCGCTTTGTAAACCGCAGGTCTTAGGAAGCCGGAGCAGCATTGTGTTGCAGCTCGGCGAGTCTTTCCTTCTGGCGGAGTTT
>JASHPD010000192.1 GCA_030038315.1 Acidobacteriaceae bacterium | reverse complement strand
GAAGAGCTACATCCTGGAAGTTACGGGCGGGACGGACTCGACTGGCTCCTCGCAATACAACTATGACCTGAGCAATCGCCGCGCCGACGCGGTGGTGCAGTACCTGGCCGCCAAGTACAACATTCCGCCGCATAAGTTCTATCTCATCGGCATCGGCAAGGACAAGGAAGTTGCGCCGAACTCAACCGCCGCGGGACGGCGCAAGAACCGCCGCGTGGAGGTGCAGTTGCTGACCAACATGGGCGGCGAGAGCGCGCAATCAGCGCCCGCGCCGAATCCGCAGACGCAGAATCCGCAGTAAGTCTCATGGAACTTACAAACGGTTTATATAAACATAACTTACTAACTTACGGCGAGTTTATATATATCTAAATTAGAGCCCATAGATTAGAAGCAGGGAGAAAGCAAACAGCCCCGGTCCGCAGCCGGGGCTGTTTGCTTTCTGGAGGTTTTTGTTATCCCATGTCTCCAAAACTGGGAGACATGGGGCACCCGCATCCGGTACCCGGCAGTGATCCCGGGTCCAAACGCACGGACCTGGGGCACCCAGTTTTAGGTTGCTGTGCTGCTGGAGTTGGCGGCGGGCCTGGCCTGCCTGGTGGCCTGCTGGACGCTCTTGTGGTGGCGCACATCGGTGCCCTGCACCCAGAAGATGACGTCTTCGGCGATGTTCGTTGCGTGGTCGGCAACGCGCTCGAGGCTCCGCGAGACCATGAGCGCGTTGAGCGCCTGCGGGGCGATGGCGCTGTTCTCTTCCATCACTTTGGTCAGCGTTTTATAGGCCGAGCGGTTCATGGCGTCCACGGCGTCGTCCATTGTCAATATGGTGCGGGCCAATTCGGCGTCCGCTTCGATGAAGGATTGCAGGCTCTTGCGCACCATGTCGGCGGCGAGCGTGGCCATGCGGGGAATGTCCACGGGAAGATCGACGAGCGGGAGCTGGTCCATGCTGCGGACGCGGTCGCTGATGGCCTTGGCGGCGTCGCCTACGCGCTCCAGGTCGGCGTTGATCTTGATGACGGAGAGGATGAAGCGCAGGTCCTTGGCCATGGGCTGCTCCATGGCGAGGAGGTCGAGCGCGGCCTGGTCGATGTCCTGCTCCATGCGGTTGATGGCGACTTCGTTGCGCGTGACCAGGTCGCAGATGGAGAGATCGCGCACGCGGTAGGCCTCAATGGAGCGCTGGATGGCCTGCTCGGCGAGGCCCGCCATGACGAGCAGGTTTTCCTTGAGGCCTTCGAGGCTTTGCTGAAAGCGTATGCGTGTCATCCGAACCTGCCTGTGATGTAATCCTCGGTGCGCTTGTCGGTGGGGTTGGTGAAGATTTTATGTGTTTCGTCGAATTCGACGAGGCGGCCGTTCAAAAAGAAGCCGGTTTTTTCGGCGACGCGCGCGGCCTGCTGCATGTTGTGGGTGACGATGACGATGGTGTACTGCGATTTGAGCTCGAAGATGAGGTCTTCGATTTTGGAGGTCGAGACGGGATCGAGGGCGGAGGCGGGCTCGTCCATCAGCAGCACTTCAGGATCGACGGCGAGGGCGCGGGCGATACAGAGGCGCTGCTGCTGGCCGCCGGAAAGGCTTGCGCCGGACTTCTTCTTGAGATCGTCCTTCACTTCATCCCACAGCGCGGAGTTGCGCAGGGATTTTTCAACGATATCGTCGAGGACGCGGCGGTTGGAGTAGCCGTTGAGCTTGAGTCCAGACGCGACGTTGTCGTAGATCGACATGGTGGGAAATGGATTGGGGCGCTGGAAGACCATGCCGATGCGGCGGCGAATCTCGACGGGCTTGGCGTCGGCGTAGATGTCCACGTCGCCGACCTTGACCTGGCCGGTGACGCGCGCGATGGGGTTGGTCTCGTGCATACGGTTGAGGCAGCGGACGAAGGTGCTTTTGCCGCAGCCGGAGGGGCCGATGAGCGCGGTGGCGTGGTTGGCGGGGATGTGCAGGTTGATGTCCTGCAGGGTGTGGTTCGAGCCATACCATGCGTTCAGATTTTTGACTTCAATTCCGACACCCACTTAGCTTGCTCCCTTCAGCACGCCGCGGCTGGTGACGTAACGGACCAGAGAGACCGCGAGCACAATCAAGACAATCAGGACGAGCGCGCCGGCCCAGGCGAGGCGATGCCAGTCATCATAGGGCGAGAGCGCGTAGACGTAAATCTGCAAGGGCAGCGCGGCGATGGGCTGGTTGAGGTCCACGCTCCAGAACTGGTTGCCGAGCGCCGTGAAGATGAGCGGCGCGGTTTCTCCGGCCACGCGGGCAAAGGCTAACATGCAGCCGGTGATGATGCCGGGTGAGGCCGTTTTGACGGTGATGGAGAGCGTGGAGCGCCAGTTGGGCACGCCGAGGCCGAGCGCGGCTTCGCGCACGGCGTGGGGGACCATCAGCAGCATCTCTTCGGTGGTGCGGCAGACGGTGGGGATCATCATGATAGCCAGCGCTACGCCGCCGGAAAAAGCCGAAAAATGGCCGGTGAAGGGAAGAAACGGAATGTGCGAGCCGACGATGAGCGCGTAGGAGGCAACGCCCATCACGATGGAAGGCACGCCGTTGAGTACGTCGGCGGTGAAGCGGATTCCGTTGGCGAGCTTTGTGCCGCGGCCGAACTCGGCGAGGTAGATGCCGCCGCCGATGCCGATGGGGATGCCGATGATGGAAGCTATGGCGAGCAGCACGGCGGAGCCGACGATGGCGTTGGCCATGCCGCCGCCGGTTTCGCCCACGGGCTTGGGAATCTGCGTGAAGAAGGCGAGATTGACGCTCGATGCGCCTTTATAGAGCAGATAGATGAAGATGGCCACGAGCGGCGCGATGACGAGCACGGTGGCAAGAATAGCCAGCACAGTGACGGCGTTGTCGGTCAGCGCGCGAACCTTCGACCGGATTGGGTTTCCACTCAGGGGCAAGGCGGTTTCCTCTTGGGAGCGTCTCAGTTTGAATTCATAGAACAGCAGGGGCTAAAGCCCAATTCCTTTTTGTTGCTTTGATTGCCGGGGATAAATCCCCGGCCTACCAGTCGTGCCCTGACACAAAGCAAATTCCTACCGAGAAACTACCTCTCCTTTTACCGGACCTGAGCCGGGGCTCCGCGCGTGACGGCCCAGACGAGCAGGCGCGCGCAGGCGTTGACGATGATGGTGACAAAGAAGAGCGCGAGGCCGAGCTCGGTGAGCGCGCTGCGGTGCAGATCGCTGACGGCTTCGGCATATTCGTTGGCGATGACGGCGGCCATGGAGCTGCCGTTGGAGAGCAGGGAGCGGTGAATCTCGGCGGTGTTGCCGATGACCATGGCGACGGCCATCGTCTCGCCGAGGGCGCGGCCGAGGCCGAGGATGACGCCGCCGACAATGCCGATGCGCGCGTTGCGCAGGACGCCGGTGCGGATCATCTCCCAGCGTGTGGCGCCGAGGGCGAGGACGGCTTCGCGCTGCGAGTGCGGCACGGCCACCATTACTTCCCGCGTGAGCGAGGAGATGATGGGCAGGATCATAATGGCCAGGATGATGGCGGAGGCGGTGAAGCCGAGGCCGGTGGGGTTGTTGTTATCGAAGAGCGTGGTCCAGCCGAAGACCTTGACCAGCCACGGGTCGATGTAGTCGCGCAGCAGCGGGACCAGCACGAAGATGGCCCAGAAGCCATAGATGACCGACGGGACGGCGGCGAGCAGCTCGGTGAGAAAGCCAAGCAGGCCGCGCAGGGCCTTGGGGCACATCTCGGTGAGGAAGATGGCGACGCCGATGGCCAGCGGCACGGAGAGAAGCAGCGCGAGGAAGGAGGTCAGCAGCGTGCCGTAAATGAAAGGCACGGCGCTGAAGTGGCCGTTGATGGGGTCCCAGTAGATGGGCGCGCCGCTGACGGGGTCGCGGTCGAAGGTATAGAAGAAGCGGATGCCGAACTGATGCCATGCCAGGTGCGACTGCTTCATGAGCACGATGGCGATGAGCGCAACCAGGCCGAAGATGGAGAGCGCGCAGAGCAATATGAGCACCTGGAAGCCGCGGTCGGCGATGGCCGAGTTGCCGCGGCCGCGCAGAAAGGCGCGAATCTCCGAGCTGGCCGGGTGCGGGGCCGTGGACGGAGCGCTTGCGCCGGGCTGAGGCTGAAGCTGGGGCTGGAAGGTGCGTATTTCTGGCACAGGAGCGGTCACCAGCATCAAGGCTACCGGGGAAATGTGAATAACAGGTTACAGGCCTGAGAAATCAAGTGCATAGAAGGGGGAAAAGGCGGGGTGCAGGGTACAGGGTGCAGGGTACAGGGTACGGGGTGCGTCCGGGTATTGTCCTTTCGTAACATTATAATTAGGATATTTTTCATTAAGTTATTTATTTTCAATAACTTGATAGATTTCTCGGGATTGGCTGCTCCATGCTGCCGATTGGTTACCCCCTGCAAAAAAAAGTTTGACGTTGGCGACTGCATGTGATTGATTATGCGGCCGGTTGAGCATCATTTTCAGCGAAAAAATCTATATTCGCTTTTTGTACGCCTTGAGGCTGCGTTTGCCCGGTTTCCAGGGCTGCGCGGGCTGCGGCGAGCAGCGGTGCTGGATGGCGGGGCGTGCGGCTTGGGTCGGCAGGGGGCGCGGTGGAGGTTCATGGGAATTCCTTTGGGATTTTTGAGGCTTATCCCTATGATGCGCTTTTCCGGGATAATTGCTTGCAAATTTTATGAGGAGATTTGTGTTGATTGGAAAGGGGTTGTGAGATTTTTTGCGGCGGAGGGGTTGACAACGGCGCAGGAGGCGGGAAGAAACGGGAATGGAATGGGGAAAATAGCAGGTTGCCTTCCGCGAGCGGCATGGCGGGCATGGCATTCGGGAGATTGCGCCGAAGGAGCTGGAAGAAATGGGCCGTGCCTTCGATGCGGCTGTTGTGCGGCCGGTGCGGATGGAAGGACGACGGGCGCTGGAAAGCGGCGCCGCCGATGCCATAGATTAAGAGCATCGTGATTGTGAACATTGCCCGGCGCGCGCATG
>JASHPD010000191.1 GCA_030038315.1 Acidobacteriaceae bacterium | reverse complement strand
AATCGGCGGACCTGTGTGGACGTAGCCAAGTTTTTGCACAATGCCAAAGAGATCGTCGATAGAGCCAACGCGCCGGATGCGAAATTCTCCCTCGGCAGCCCCGGGCAGGAAAGTAATCGTCTCCCCGGGCTTGACGCCAAGCTCCTTCCGCAGAGCAGAAGGCAGGGTAATCTGGCCTTTGGAAGTGATCTTTGCCTTGTACATGGGCAAATCTCCTTTCGATGATGGATTATACCTTACTTTTAAAAAATTCCTTACTTTCTGGAACTTTGTATTCCATCGTCCAGAACGCAATCCCAGATGCGTCCCGGATGCGATGATGAAATCTGAATGCCGTCTCTAAATTGGCGCGCGAAGCGCACAGTTGCCTGGACGGTGAGTTCTCGAATGGCCGTTCTCTCCTCAGACGCGGTGGTTCTGCGCACCTGGCCGGTGCATGAAGCCGACCTGATCGTCAGCTTCTTCACCCGCGACTACGGCAAGGTGCGCGGCGTAGCCAAGGCCGCGCTCAAAAGCCGCAAGCGCTTCGGCGGCGCACTGGAGCCGATGACAGTCGCCCGCGCATGGTTCGTCGAGCGCCCACGCCAGGAGCTGGCCCGCCTCGACCAACTGGAAATCCTCAGCTCGCCGCTCTCACTCCCCGTAGACGCCGCGCGCATGACCGCGCTGAGCTTCTACGCCGAGCTCCTCGACGAGGCCCTCCCCGAGCACGACCCGCAGGAAACCGCCTACCGTCTGCTCGTCTCCGTCCTCGAATCGACAACAACCACCCAGCCCTGGATGCCGGCGACCTACTTCGCGCTATGGATGACGCGCCTCATGGGCCTGCTGCCGGACATCGCACACTGCACCGTCTGCGGAGAATCACTCGTAGCGAACGAAATCACCTTCGGCTCTTATTCGGACGGCCTCTTTTGCGGAGTGCATCGCGGCAACAACGCCAGCGCGCTCACCGAAGACTCCTGGCGTCTCGCGCAGCGAATGCTCAAAGCCCCCGTAGGCAGCTTCGCCAGCGAAACATGGCCGCGCCGCCGCGGGCAAGACCTGCGCCGATTCGCCATACAGGCCATCGAGCGCCACCTAGAGCGCCGGCTCAGGTCCGCGGAAGCGCTCGCTCGGCTGGCTTATCCATAACTTCAACTCAGTTGACGGGCTTATGCTCGGCCGCCTTCTGCTCCTGAGCTTCTTCCTTGGCCTGCTCAATCGCGGCCTCTTCCTTAGCCTTCTCTTCGGCGGCCAGTTCGTTAATGCGGGCCTGAATGCGCACAATCGAATCGCGATCGTAAGCCAGAATCTCCCCCGCCTGCGCATTCCCGGTGAGTTTCTGAATCCGCTGCTGGTGCCACTGGATCAGCTTCACCAGTCCATCCATCGAATTCCACGCCTGCTTCTCAATCTGGCTCTCATGCTGAATCGTATCCTCAAGCTGCGCATGGAGCTTCTGCGCTCCCACCTGCATCGCGTCCGGCGGCGTGGTCACAGGCACGGTGTCCGCCCGCCAAACCGTATAACCCACAGCCACGGCCAGCACGGCCAGCACACCCAGCGCAAGAGCAGCGATCTTCATCGAGTTCAGTCTACCGCGCTCAGCGAACTGCGCGCCGGCTGATAAAATCGGCATGAGTTTCTGTTCCCAGCTTTGATTTCAGAGAGTATGCCCGTGTCATCCTCCGCAACCGTTTCCGCGCCGTCCTCCACCGCGCTCACCTTTCAGGAACTGCTCTTCCGCCTGCAGGGCTTCTGGACCGCGCGCGGATGCGTCCTCCAGCAGCCCTACGACGTAGAAGTCGGCGCCGGCACCATGTCGCCGGAGACCTTCCTGCGCGTCCTCGGCCCCAGGCCATACCGCGTCGGCTACGCGCAGCCCAGCCGCCGCCCCGCCGACGGCCGCTACGGCGAGAACCCCAACCGCCTCTTCAAGCACACCCAGTTCCAGCTCATCCTCAAGCCGCCGCCGGCCAACGTGCAGGAGCTTTATCTCGAATCCCTCGAAGCCATTGGCATCGATCTCCGCAAGCACGACTTGAAGTTTGAGGAAGACAACTGGGAGTGGCCCGCCGGCGGAGCCTGGGGCGTAGGCTGGCAGGTCATGCTCGACGGCCTCGAAATCACCCAGTTCACCTACTTCCAGCAGTGCGGCGGCCTCGATCTCGACCCCATCTGCGCCGAGCTGACCTACGGCCTCGAACGCATCGCCGCATTTCTGCAGGACGTCGACTCGATCTACGACATCGTCTGGGCGCGCGACCCGGAAACCGGCAAAGCCGTAACTTATGGCGACATCCGCCTCGCCGAAGAGCTGCAATTCTCGGTCTACAATTTCGAATACGCCGACGTCCCGCGCCTCTGGGAGCACTTCAACTCCTACGAAAAAGAAGCGCAGAATTTGCTGGAGCAGGCCAACAAACTTCTAGCCGACGAGAAAGCCGGCGCAACAGAAAAGAAGCGCTTTCCGCTGCTGGCAACCTACGAGCTGGCGCTCAAGTGCTCGAACCTCTTCAACCTCCTCGACGCGCGCGGAGCCGTCAGCGTCACGGAGCGCGTAGGCGTCATCGGCAGAATCCGCACTCTAGCAGTCGGCGTAGCCAAAGCCTACGCCCTGCAACAGGCCGCGTAGTAACTCCACGCTGTCATCCTGAGCGAGGAGCACAGCGACGAGCCGAAGGATCTGCAGTTGTTCTTCGTCGGCTCAACCGCAACACCGGGTGCCCCAGGTCTCCTTCTTTTGGAGACCTGGGATATCACCCCAGCAAACTTGGGCTTTGCAACAGGCACGACACGGGGTGCCCCATCCTTGCGACGTATTTGTTTTTGTCGTACCGGGGTCCCCAACGAGCGATCTTTGCTCGTTGGGGTGGAGAAGGGTGGGATACCACAAAAGCTGAATCATCCGTTTTGTAACAGGCCCCGGCTTGAGCCGGACCGCAATCGCCCATAAACAGAACTAGGGCACCGCGAAAGAACGAACATGGCTGACTTTCTCCTCGAAATCGGACTCGACGAAATCCCCGCCCGCATGATCGCCTCCGCCGAGGCCGAGCTGGGCCGCCGCGTAACGGACCTGCTCACCCGCGAGCGCCTGCTCGCAGAAGGCGCAAAGGTGACGACCTACTCCACCCCGCGCCGCCTGGCCGTCCTCGCCACAGGCGTGCTCTCCGCGCAGGCCGATACCGAAGAGCAGCTAACCGGCCCCTCGTGGAAGGTAGCCTTCAAAGACGGCGCTCCCACCCCCGCCGCGGAAGCCTTCGCCAAAAAAGCCGGCGTAGAAATCTCCGCACTCGCAAAGGTGACCACCCCCAAAGGCGAGTACGTAGGCGCAACCGTCCAGCGCAAAGGCCGCGCCGCTGCGGAAATCCTCGCAACGGAGCTCCCCAAAGAAGTCCTTGCCCTCTACTGGGCCAAAAACATGTACTGGCGCGAAGGCAAGACCGAGCGCTTCGTCCGCCCCATCCGCTGGCTCGTAGCCCTGCTCGACACGGCCATCGTCCCCGTAGAGATCGCCGGCATCGCAGCAGGGAAGACCAGCCGCGGCCACCGCATCCTCCACGGCGAAAAGCCCGTAGAAATCGCCACACCCTCCACCTACGCCGAAGCCCTAAAAGCCGCCAAAGTAGTAGTGGACGTAGCCAAGCGCCGCCACATCATCCGCAAAGCTCTCGACAAAGCCACGCGAGCGGTCCAGGGCGCCCGCTGGCGCGAAGACGAACCGCTGGTCGAGACGGTGACACATCTCACCGAGTGGCCCTCCGTCATCCTCGGCAACTTCGATCCCGCATTCCTCACTCTTCCCGAAGAAGTGCTGGTGACGGTGATGCGCGACCACCAGAAGTACTTCGCCATCGAAGACGCACAGGGCAAACTAGCCCCGCACTTCCTAGCCGTCCTCAACACCGAGGCCGACGAAGAAGGCCAGGCAACCATCCGCCACGGCAACCAGAAGGTTCTTGTAGCCCGCTTCAAAGACGCGCAGTTCTTCTGGGACTTCGACCAGAAAACTCCGCTGGTGGAACGTGTCACAAGCTTAGAAAATGTCACTTTTCAAAAAGAGCTTGGCAGCTACCACTGGAAAACGGATGAGAACTTGGACATTGCTAATATCCTTGCCAGCCGCACGTATAAAGCCGGTCTGGATAATGACAACAAGGCGCTCCTTCAGGCTGTGAAGCTTGCTAAGACCGACTTAACCACGGAGCTGGTCAAAGAGTTCACCGAACTGCAAGGGATTATTGGCGGGCTCTATGCGAGAGCACAAGGACTTAGCGAATCAGTTGCAGTAGCAATTTACGAGCAATACATCCCTGCTTCGATGGAAGACCGAATTCCATCGACTGTTGTTGGCCAGTTGCTAGGCATTGCCGATCGCATCCAGACCATCACCGCGATGTTTGATATTGGTCAGGCTCCCACCGGCTCCAAAGATCCCTTCGCTCTGCGTCGTGCGGCAAATGCCATCGTCAAGATCCTTGCCGAGTCCGAACTACCACTAACACTGAGCGA
The DNA here is from genome assembly GCA_030038315.1 of Acidobacteriaceae bacterium. Taxonomy (GTDB): domain Bacteria; phylum Acidobacteriota; class Terriglobia; order Terriglobales; family Acidobacteriaceae; genus Telmatobacter. The sequence continues at coordinate 319 of JASHPD010000191.1, read as the reverse complement.
TGTGGTGAAAGCATCTCTGGCGAACGAGAAAGTCTCCGCAGAAGTCTCCGCGTTTCTCCGCGAACGCCTTCACTTCTATTTGAAAGACGTGCGCGGATTCGCCTACGACGTGGTGAATGCAGTGCTGGCTGCGGGCGCGGACGACGTTCGCGATGCCATCGCGCGCGCCGAGGCGCTGACGGCGGTGCGGGGTTCGGAAGACCTGGCGGCGATTGCGGCGGCGTTCAAGCGGATCAAGAACATTTTGCGGCAGGCGTATGAAAAGGGAGTCTTGAATCCAGGCCAGGACGTCACCATGCCTTCCCCTGACCTGCTTCAG
>JASHPD010000190.1 GCA_030038315.1 Acidobacteriaceae bacterium | reverse complement strand
CGGCTGCGCGTGAGCAGGCGCGCGAGATCGTAGTCGGGACTGGCGAGCTCGGTGCGGACATCGATCACCATGACGAGCGCGTCGGCTTCTTCGAGTGCGACTTTGGCCTGGTTGTAGATTTCGGCGGGGATGAGCTCGGGGTCGTCGGGGACGATGCCTCCGGTATCGACGAGGCGGAAGCGGCGGCCGGCCCATTGATATTCGCCGTAGATGCGGTCGCGGGTGATGCCGGGTTCATCACCGACGATGGAGCGACGCGTCTTGGTCAGGCGGTTGAAGAGTGTGGATTTGCCCACGTTGGGGCGGCCCACGATGGCCACCAGCGGCAGGCCCTGCGCGTCGGCGCGGGCGGGAATTACGGATCGGCGGTAGGTTGGCACGAAAAGGTCTCCAGTGGCCGCTCGCCCACGCGCAAGACGGGCGCGAGAGACGGGGAGACGGCTTGCTTCTCTTCCATTATCCCTAATTTCTCGCGGCGGCCGGAGTCTCCAGGATGGAGAAACAGGGAATGGTCCAGTTGGAATTCTGAGAGCAGCATGGCCGAAACATCCAGGCATTCAGAATTCCAGTCGAGAGATGGCCGCGGCCCAGGGCTTCATGATTTGCGTTACTCTGAAACCTTATGGGCCGCATCCGCATTCTTTCTGACCAGGTGGCAAACCAGATTGCCGCCGGCGAGGTCGTTGACCGTCCAGCTTCGGTGGTCAAGGAGCTTTTGGAGAATGCGCTCGACGCCGGCGCAACGCGGATTCGCGTCGAGGTCGAAGCCGGCGGGCGAAAGCTGATCCGCATCTCCGACGACGGCTGCGGGATGAACCGCGACGATGCGCTTCTGGCCTTCGAGCGCCACGCGACCTCGAAGCTGCGCACAGCCGACGATCTGCTTTCGATTTCGACGCTCGGCTTTCGCGGCGAGGCGCTGCCTTCGATCGCCTCGGTAGCGCGGGTGAGGCTGGAAACCGGCGAAGGCGACAGCCAGAGCGGAACGCGCCTGGAGATTGCCGGCGGCAAGATGCTGCACGTCGAAGACGCGGCATTGCCTCGCGGAACAACGATCACTGTTGCCGATCTGTTCTTTAACACGCCAGCAAGAAAAAAATTCCTGCGCGCGGAGGCCACGGAGCTTTCGCACGTGACGGCGCTGGTGACGCACTATGCGCTGGTTCACCCCGAAAAACACTTCGAGCTGGTTTCCGCCAGCCACACGCTGGTCTTTGCGCCGCCTGTTGCGCGGACAGCCGAGCGGGTTTACCAGATCTTCGGCAAGGACACTCTGGCCGCATTGCTTCCGGTGGCTGCCGAGTCGCCGCTTGAGCGTTCCGGCCTGCCGGAGCCGCCGCCGTGGAAGCAAGACCCAAACGAGCCGAAACGTGAGCCCGGAATTCTGCGCCTGACAGGCTTCTACTCCAAACCAGAGCTTCAGAAGCTCAACCGCAACTCGATCTACATCTTCGTGAACAAGCGCCTTATCCGGGACCGCCTGCTTCTGCACGCCGTCACCGAGGCCTACCGCAACATCATCCCGCCGACCAGCTTTCCAGTGGTGCTGCTTTTTCTGGAAATGCCCCCCGAAGAGGTGGACGTAAATGTTCACCCGGCCAAGACCGAAGTGCGCTTCCGCCAGCAGAACCTCATCCACGACTTTGTGCGGGACAGCCTGCGGATGGCGCTCATCAAAGCTCGGCCAGTAGCGGCGTTCGTGGCTTCGATGGATGCGCCCACGGCCAGCCCTTCTCTGATGCCGCCGAGCGAATCGCCCATCCCCGGCGCGCTGGAATCGGCCTCAGCGCCCGAGGCTCAGCCGGACTCCGAGCCGCTTGCGCCGGCACAGGCCGAGCCCTTTGAGCTGGCTCCGCGGCCAGTCACGCCCGTGCCGGGAACACTGCCGTTTGCCGCGCAGGAGAATCTGGCTGCTGTTGCTGCAATGTTAGCGCCAGATTCAACGAATTCAGAGACTTGTGATGCCGGAACAGCAGAGATCGAAGCGCGCCAGCAGGCGGAGACGTTGAACCAGCTAGCCGGTCTCAAGCCGCTCGGGCAGCTTCGTGAGTCCTTTATTCTGGCTACGGGGCCGGATGGCCTCTGGATCATCGACCAGCACGTGGCGCACGAGCGGGTTTTGTTTGAAAAAATCCTCCGCGAGCGCGAAGTCGAGCAGGTACAGCGCCAAAGGCTGTTGATGCCGCTGCTCGTCGAGCTAAAACCGGCCCAGATGGTGGTTTTTGCACAGATTGCCGCGGAACTGGAGCGAAACGGCTTCGAGGCCGAGCCTTTCGGACCGCAAACTTTAGCCGTCAAAGCCGCGCCGGTGGGCCTGGAAGGCGCACAAATCGAGCGGATGCTCCACCAGGTCATCGAGCAGACCGGTGCGGAAGGCGGCCCAAACGGCGATGTAGCCACGCACGAAAACGCGCAAAATCAAGACCTTGCATCACTCCGGCGGCGCATTGCGGCCTCCATCGCCTGCCACGCCGCCATCAAGGTAAACATGCCTCTTGACCCCGCGCGAATGGAATGGCTATTGTTGGAACTTGCCAGGACGGAACACCCAACCAGTTGCCCGCATGGACGTCCCATCGCTTTGTTGTATTCTTGGAGAGAGATCCAGCGGGCCTTCCACCGTATTTGACACGTAATCGGAAGGCGGCAAACCCTACCCCCAGGGGGTGGGCGAGCCCGGCGCCAACGCCAGCCTGGAAATGAGGTTCTTCTTTGACATCGGAGCAATTGGAAGCAGCGCGCGCCGAAAGGATGCGCCACAATGGACTTGGGGCTCTCACGCTTGAGGATGCCCGTACCTGGATGGAAGAGACAGGACTTTGTCTTTTCCTGCCGAAGAAACAGTCTTCCCCCTCGCTTGCGCCTTCGTTTGTGGAGGCGGTTGCCGGCGAGCGGAACCAGACGCCCAACCAGAAGCAGATTGCAACGGCTGAAGACCTGCTGGTGCGCCTCGAACTCGAAGGCGTAGCGGTGCGGCTCAATCTGCTGGGCCAGCCCGGCGAGCAGCCCGATTACATCGTAGCTGCCTGGGTGCTTCCTTATGTTTATGCGCTCCGAGGCGACCGCGACTGGCGGCGCACTCCGCAGTTGACCGGCTCGCGGCAGGTCTCGCCGCTGGCCATTCAGGCTTACAAGCGGCTGGAAGCCAACGGCGACGCCACCATTGCCGAGCTGAAGCAGGTGCTCGGCCAGGGCGTCTCCGAGATGGCCGTCCTGCGCGCCATTACCGAGCTCTGGCAGCAGCTTCGCATCATTCCCGTCATCACCGCGCCGGGCAAGGCCGCCAAGTGGCAGCTCCTGCGCATTCGCTTCCAGAAGGCCATTGCCGAGGGCGCGTCTACCTCGCAGGTGACGGCGATTTCCGTGCTCGCCTCCATCTTTTTGCAGGCCGTGATCGCCGCCAGCATGGAAGAGGTGGAGCTGTTCCTTGCACCGCTGACCGCGCGCAGCAAAATCCGCGAGGTTCTGCGCGGGCTGGTGGCCACGCGGCAGGTGCATACGCTGGCGATGGGCCACGCGCCGCACTTCTACGTGGCCGGGACGCTGCCGGAGTTCAGCGCGGCGCAGTCCATCTATGCCAGCACTTCTTTTGCCGCGGCCGGCTACAACTACGGCTACCGCAATGGAAGCTATGTCGGCCGCGAGGAAGAGTTCTTCGATGCGCACCATGAGAGTGATGCCGCGCCAGCCCGGCGCGAGGAGAACGCGCACGCCAACGGCAACCGCAACGGCGCGGCCCGCACCAATGGGCATAAACCCGCGGCCGGCGCCAAGAGCGGCGGACAGCACGCTTCCGCACACAATGCCAATCGCGCGCGCTTCAGCCGTTCGGCTTCCCATAATCGCGATCGCAAACCGGCCCCGGCAGGCAACGGCAACCGGCGTCCAGCCGATGCCCGCGCCGTAAAGAACGGCAAGCCCGCGGCCAAGGCGCGCCCAACCGGCAACAGCCGCGCCGCAGCAGGAGCCAAGCCGTCTTCGGCGGTACGCAAAGGCGGCCTGAACCGGAACGCGACGCGCAGCACTGCGGGCCGCAAGCCGGCTCTGGCGGTCTCGGGCAGCTTCCGCTCAAAACACAATTCTGGACACGGCGCCAAAAAGTCCAGATGAGTCCGGCAGTTCCTTCCACGCAAGACCACGCCGTGCCTGATTCCAAGATCATCATCGCCATCGACGGCCCTGCCGGGGCGGGCAAAAGCACTGTTGCCCGCCATCTGGCGCGGCATTTCGGCCTGCTCAACCTCGAAACCGGGGCAATGTACCGCGCCTTTGCCCTGAAGGCGCTGCGCGCCGGCGTCTCGCTCGACGAGAGTTTTGCCCTGGAAGCGCTCGCCGCAAAAACCACCATTCATCTCGTGCCCGCGGCGGGCGAGAATCGCGTCTTTCTCGACGGCCAGGACGTGACCGGCGAGCTTCGCAATCCCGCCGTGACGGATGCCGCCTCGCGCGTGAGCGTCTTTCCGCCGGTTCGCGCCTGGATGGTGCGCCTCCAGCAGCAGATGGCCTCCTCGGGCGGCGTTGTCATGGAAGGCCGCGACATCGGCACGGTTGTTTTTCCCCACGCGGACGTGAAAATTTTCCTCGACGCGGCTCCGGAAGTGCGCGGCCTGCGCCGCTTTGAGCAGCTTGGGGCGCAATCGGCTTCCGGGTCCGCGCAGCAGCCGGAAGAAGTCATCCGCGACCTGCGCGAGCGCGACCTACGCGACCGCAACCGGGTTGATTCGCCGCTCAAGCCTGCGCCGGACGCAGTGCCGCTCGACTCGACAAAGATGACGCTCGAAGAGGTTCTGCGCGCCGCCGAGGCGATTGTCGAGCGAAGACTGGCGCCGCGGCCGGAGTCACGCCCGGCCTGAAGCGGATTTTTCCTGCCGTTTCATCCT
>JASHPD010000189.1 GCA_030038315.1 Acidobacteriaceae bacterium | reverse complement strand
CAGCGGCGGCAGAAGCGAGGCCACAAACGGTTGCGCCAGCACCTCGGCCAGCGGCATTTCGGTGAGCAGCGGAATTAGCCGCGGAATAAACTCGGAATCCTGCGTCGATTCAATGATGAGCGTCAGCTTCATCGCCGGCTCGGCCATCTCGACCGCGGCCTCGGGGCTCTCATACAGCGCACCGTCCACAATGTTCGCCCAGTGAATCAGCTCCGCAACCGGCTTCGTGTCAAACCCGAACTTCGTCGAAGCGATATGCGCCAGAAAGCTCTTGCACGAGGTGTATTCCGGATCGAAAAACTTCCGCCCCGCGCAAGCCGGGTCCTGCTGGCAGACAAGAAAGTGCGCATGATCCTCCGGCGTCAAAAACGCCGAAAGGTGATGATCGAACCACCACGTAATCCGCGGCGAAGCCGAATACTTGAAATCGACAATCGCATTCTCATCGCCCGTAAACTCGCGCTCGTCAAAGAGCGCGCCCGCGCGATGCACCAGCCCGTGGTACTCGTAGTCAGCGCCCTGACCCAAACCAGCAGCGACGCATTCACGGTGAAACCGCGTGAACAGCGACGCCGAGCAGGCTCCGTCAAAGCATTTGTCGTGATAAAAGACGCGAACCCGCAAACAGCAACGCTCCTGTAGCCGGAATCGAAGAAAAAATACCCGGAACTGTTAAGGATAAAGGCTGAGCCGAGCCTGTCAAGAAGCAGGGGACAGGGAACGGGGTGCAGGGTGCAGGGAATCTAGATAAACAGCAAAAACTATAAAAGGCTGTAGATATCCTGCCCTGAACGCAAAGACAAAAACCCGCAAGGGGCAGGCGGCCAAATTGGGTTGGTCCGCATCGCACCCTGCACCCTGCACCCTGCACCCTGCACCCTGCACCCTGCACCCTGTGACCCCGGTCACCTCACTTCCCGCATCCTGAGCCTCCGTACCGTGACAACCGTAGAACCGTTCCGATATAAAGAATTCTGCTCCATATTGCGCCGCCTGCATTTTTAGCGCCTGCAAGCCCTGGCCGCGGCCATTCAGAAGCATTTTTCATCAGGAGATTCAAAAAGCCATGTCCACTGCTGTTGCGGGTAAAGGCCTTGAAGGCATCGTTGCCACAAATTCGGGAATCTGCTGGATCGACGGCGAAGCCGGCGTCCTTGCCTATCGCGGCATCGACATCCACGAGCTCGCCCAGCATTCCACCTTCGAGGAAACCACCTACCTGCTCTGGAACGGCCGCCTGCCCAACGCCGCCGCGCTCAAGGCATTCTCCGCCGAGTTGGCCGCAGCCCGCGAACTCGACCCCAAAATCATCGATCTCCTCAAGAGCCTGCCCTCGAACGGCACGCCGATGGAAGTCCTGCGCACCGCCGTCTCCGCGCTCAGCTTCTACGACGCCGACGAAAAGGACAACACCCACGACGCCAACGTCCGCAAGGCCTTCCGCCTCACCGCGCAGATCGCCATGATCGTGGCCGTCTACGACCGCATCCGCAAAGGCAAAGAAATCGTCCCCGCCGACAAATCGCTCTCCCACGCCGCCAACTTCCTCTGGATGCTCAACGGGGTCAAACCGTCTGAAACCGCCACGCGAACTTTGGACATCGCCCTCATCCTCCACGCCGATCACGAGCTGAACGCCTCCACCTTCGCCGCCCGCGTCATCGCCGCCACACTCTCTGACATTCACTCCGCCATCACCGGCGCTATCGGCGCGCTCAAAGGCCCGCTCCACGGCGGAGCGAACGAAGCCGTCATGCGCCTGCTCCAGAAGATCGACAAGGAAGGCGCCGACCCGGTCGAATACGTCAAGAACATGCTCGCCACCAAGCAGAAAATCTCCGGCTTCGGCCATCGCGTCTACAAGACCGAAGACCCCCGTGCCACGCATCTGCGCCGCATGAGCGAGCAGCTCGGCAAGGACTCCGGCAACTCCAGGTGGTTCGACATGTCCCGCCAGATCGAGCTCTACATCAACCGCGAAAAGAAGCTCAACGCCAACGTGGACTTCTACTCGGCGTCAACCTACACGACGCTCGGCATCGACATCGATCTCTTCACGCCCATCTTCGCGGTCAGCCGCATCGCCGGCTGGAGCGCCCACGTCATCGAGCAGCTCGACGACAACCGCCTCATCCGCCCCCGCGCCGAATACGTCGGCCCCGAATACCCCACGCACTGGGTGCCGGTCGCCGAGCGCAGCTAAAACCCGGTTCTTCCTGCCGGGTGCCCCACCCTCGCCGCGTACTTGTTTTTGCGGCTAGGGTGGAATGCAAGCCTCGCTCTGCTGCAACAGGAAAAATGCTCTAAAACCCGGTTCTTCCTGCCCTCGCAAAATTTTTGTGACGGCGCCCCCGCATCGTGTGTACGATGGAGTTCCCGCGCGCTTCAAGCCGGGGCATAACAGGAGACCGCATGATTCTGGGATTGAGCACCGGCCTCTTTACCGGCCTGCACGTCGTTCTGAGCCTGATCGGAATAGCCTCCGGCTTTCTGGTTCTCTTCTACCTCATCGGTAAAAAACAGCACACCCTCTGGACGCCGGTCTTCTTCGTCTCGAACATCCTCACCGACGTAACAGGATTCCTCTTCCCGTTCAAAGGCATCACCCCCGGCATCATCCTCGGCGTTCTCTCGCTCATCGCCCTGCTGATCGCCATCGTGGCCGGCGCGCGTAAAACGCAGCGCGGAACCTTTCTCATCGCCACCGCCATTGCCCTCGAGCTGAACGTCTTCGTGCTCATCGTGCAGTCGTTCGAAAAGATTGGCTGGCTCCATAAAATCGCGCCCACCCAGGCTTCGCCGGCCTTCGGGATCACGCAGGCCGTCGGGCTTGCCATCGTGGCGCTGCTCGCAGTCACAGCCTTCGGCCGCATCCGCAAAGCCTAGCTTTCGGATACGCACCTCCAACCTTCACAAAATTTTCTTTGGAGAATTTGCAGATTATTTCCACGAACCTGCCATACTGAATTCAGAGAAGAAAAAAAGGCCTGGTCCCTCAATGGAACTGGGCCGTTCTATTTTCACAAAGCCATTATGGCGCTGTTGCACAATGGGTAGGCCGGGGCTTCAGCCCCGGCAATAAGTGCTGTGAAATAAGTTGGGCCTTCAGGCTCTGAGGTATGCTTTTGCGGCTTTGCGCGTCAGAGCCATAATGGCCTTTTCACAAAGTAGTGTATAGGCAGGTAAAAGCGCAAAATCGTGCGCAATAAGTGTCAATAAGTCGCGGTTAAGACCGCATTAAGACACACTTTTTCCTGCTGAAAAATCGCTGCAAGTGATTGAAAATAATTATCTTATTGGAGAGATAAGCCGCAAAAAGCGCAAAAAATTGCTGAATCGCACGTACTCTGCACCAGAAACAGTGCAAAATTCGATCTCACCTTACCCTTGCCGTTCCTTCCAGAGCCGGTACATCGCCCACGCCGCCAGCGTGCAGTTGTCGCGGATTGTCCCGTCCAGAATCATCCGCTCGAACTCCGCCACCGGAACCGAGCGCACCACCAGGTCATGCTCCTCCGGATCGGGATCTTTCTCCGCCTCTGTCAATCCCATGGCCAGAAAGACATGGTGCTTCTGCCGCGTATAGCCGTAAGCAATCCAGTTCCACCCGAGGTACGTCATCTCGGCGGCGTGCAGCCCAAGCTCTTCCTTCAGCTCGCCGCGCGCCAGCTCCTCGGGATTGTCAATCGACCTCTCCCAGCCGCCCTGCGGCAGCTCAAGCGCGCGCTCCTGGATCGTGTAGCGAAACTGCTCCACCAACCAGATGCGCCCGTGATCGATCGGCAGGATAATCGCGCCGTCGTCCTTTTCGACCACGCCGTAAATGCCCTTCTTCCCATTCGAGCGCAGAATGTCGTCCTCGCGCACGCGCATCCAGTGGTTGCGATAAACCTCGCGCGAAGCCAGCGTGGTAATCGAAGGCGTAGGAGCCGTATTCTCTTTCATGGAAATAGTGTGACACGTCAACCGAGAACAAAGGATGGCATGTCTCTTCGGATAAAGTGAATTAAGCGTTACAGGTAGGCCGGAGATTTATCCCCGGCAATTTGCACGGCACAACGAACCCGGGCCTTCAGGCCCTGAGGTTTTGCTTTTCCTGACTGCTCTTTTGCCGCGCAGGGTTAATACGCAACTTTATTCGGCGAAGCAATCCACGCCGCAAAGCTGGCCCACGCCTCATCGCCCAGCAGTTGCACAGCGGGCATTTTGCGCTTGGCCTTATCTTTCTTGAACTCGGCGTAAAGAAACGCATCGTCAAACCCGGCCCGCGCCGCATCCTCCGCGCTCGCGCCGTAGTAGATCGCATCCAGCCGCGCCCAGTGGCTCGCCGCCAGGCACATCGGGCAAGGCTCGCAACTGGTATAGAGCTCGCATCCGGCCAGCGTAAACGTGCCCAGCGTGGCACACGCCGCGCGAATCGCGCTCACCTCCGCGTGTGCCGTCGGATCGCAAGTCGCCGTAACACGATTCACGCCCTCGCCCACGATTCTGCCATCGCGCACAATCACCGCGCCAAACGGCCCGCCATGCGCGGAAGTCACATTTTCCGTAGCCAGCGCAATCGCCCTGCGCAAAAATTCCGGATTCGGTTCCATCGGCATCGTCCGCGCAATCTCAACTTTCCGGAGCAAAGAAAAACGGAGCAAAGAACATCCAGTATGGCACACGCAATTTGGTTGCAATCATCCTGAAAGCCCCGCCAGATCCTCCGGCGTATCGATATCGACTTCGCCTCCGGGCAGGTCGAGCGCAACCACCTCGCACGGCGGCTTAGCCAACAAGGCGCGAGCCCCCTTGTCGCCGCTCAGCGCGCGCAGCCCCTCAAACGCCGCGCGCGGAAACACCGCCGGAACCCCGCGCACACCCGCGTAAGCCGACGCAGCAATCGCCGCTTCACCGTGCTCTTCAAACAAAGCAATCAGCGAACGCAAATGCTCCGCGCTCAGCTTCGGTTGATCGCAGGTAAGAATCATCGCGCCGGCAGCCCGCGGCGCAAATTTATCGACGGCGCTCAGCCCCGTATGAATCGAAGAAGCAATCCCCTGTTCCCAATTCACATTGCGAACCGCCCGCACATAGCTCCAGTCGATAGCCGCATGGATCGTCTCATACTGCGCGCCCAGCACAACAAAGACCGGCGCCGCGCCGGCCTCATGCGCAACCCGAATCGCCCGCTCGAGCAGCGTCTCGCCGCCATACGCGACAAGCTGCTTCGGCCGCCCCAACCGGCGGCTCGCTCCAGCGGCAAGAATGACAGCGGCAACAGGCATCGCAACCAGTCTAGCGGCAGAACAGGCAGGCCGGGGATTTATCCCCGGCAACAGAAACAGCAAATCATTTTTTGGCCTTCAGGCCCTGAGGTTTTTGCTTTTTCAGGCCGATCCATGGCACTCGAACAAACAGCCTGCCCTCACGGCTGCGACTCGCTCTCCGGCTGCAAAAGCACAATCAATACAATGCCCACGACCGTGAACATCCGGAACGCCGCTTCCTGCCCGTTCCATGCGTGCGACTGCCACATCAGGAACCACTCCGCGCCCACCGCGAGAAACGCCACCAGCCACATGAGCAGTGAGAGCGTCAGCGCCGTAATGCCGATGCGCTTGGCGCGATGAAATTCCACCGCGGGCTTCCGGAGCGCGCGCAACAGCCTCCAGCCGCCCAGCCAGAGCAGCAGCATCGTCGCAATCTCCCACGCAATGATGCCGAAGTAAAAGATCAGGTGCTCAACCGGCAGCGGCAGCGCGCGCCACATCCCATGATTGCCGGGAAAAGTCGTGTCCATCATCAGCACATGGCGCACGAACTGGTAATTCGAGTCGAAGTCGGTAAGGTTGTTGAAGACCACCAGCGTGTAAAAGACGGCAATGCCGCAAAGCAGCAGCAGTTTCGCGGTGCGCGTAATCATGGCTTCGATTCTCTCTCAGCGACAGGCTCAGAGGCGATATTCAAAGAAGCAAATGTACGGAAATACTCTACAAGCGCATTGAGCGTAGCCGCATCATAGCCCGGCTCGCCCGGCATCCGCGCTCCGGGCAGCACGGACGATGGATCGTGAATGATCCGCCGGAAGCGCTCCGGATCGCGCGCGGCCGAATTGCCGAGATCGATCCACGAGCTGTGCCCCATGGTTCCGCCCTCGCCGCCGGAGCTATGGCACCGGAAGCAATCCTCACGCGCGATCAAGTAGCCGTCCTGCACCATCGCATTCCCGCGCCACCGCGCCGCAGGCAGAATCGGCGCATACACCTGCGCGCCGCGATGAAACTCGATCCTCGTCACGCCGTAGGGAATCTGTGCCTCGTCCTCATGCGAGAGCACCTTGAAGCGCGGCGTGAACGGCGGATGCGAGATCACATACGGCGTCAGCCGATCGCCGCTCGGCGCCTTCGGCCAGCGGTCGCGCGTCTGCCCGTTCACGCGCAGCACCAGAATCGGATCGTGCGCGGCCAGATATTCCGGCGAATAATTGCTGCGGTAGCTGTCGTAGCAGATGGCCACAATCATGTCCGCATGTTTGCCGAGCAGCGCGGCGAGTCTGGCCAGGGAAACGCCGGTAATCCGCGTCGGCGCGCGAAAGTTATCGTCGGTAATCGTTGCCGTCTCCTGCGGCAGCCTGAGCAGATCGTCATAGTGAAGGTAGCGCGTCGCTCCAGCAGGCAGGCCGGCAAGCTCGCCCCCAATCTCAAGATCACCGGGCGAAGTGCGCTGCGCATAGAGCGGAATAGAGGACTGGGAAGTTGGCGCTGCCGCCGGCAAAAACATCGCCAGCAACAGACCGACGAGGAAGCCCATAATTCATCCTAGCGCATCCCTGGTGAGCAATCGGCGCAATCACAAATATCTGCCAGGGGCCTGCCTCTGAAATTCTTCGCGTAATTTGGGAAAGGCAGAAGCAGGTCCTTCGCTTCGCCGCCCGCGCCCGGCGCATCGCCTCGGGCAACGAGGTTCAGATGGAATGCGTGGACGCGAGCGGCGCGCAGGTTCGCCCCCGGCATGACCGCCGAAGAGTTTTTGCGCACCGTCGCCGCGCACCTCTCCCTGCTGCCATAAGAACGGCATAAAGACTCCCGTTTTTTGCCGTTTGAAATTCACAAGAGTGCGGCTATTCTGTCAGTATCCGTGGTCAAGCCGACAAAGACCACCCAAGGCGAGCCAGTTCACCGCGCTTTTTACCTTTTCTCTTTTTGAGCAATTCACAACGGAAGAGCAACATACCCAGGGCTCTGCGCGCGTTTCGTGGAGCGTGGGGAAACTTCTATTTTCGAGGCCCTTGATTTGAAAAACTCCTTGCGATTGGCGTGCTCCTTCCCCATGCGGCTGTTTGCCCTGCTGGCGGCCGCAGCGCTCTCCGCCGCGCTCCTGCCGGCGCAGCAGACGCTCGGCGGCATTACCGGCGTGGTGACGGATTCCTCCGGCGGCGTCATCCCCGGCGCAATGGTCACCGTCATCGACGAGCAGACCTCGCTGACGCGCACGGTGAAGACCAACGCCACGGGCGTTTACAGCGTCGTGAACCTGCCCATCGGCACCTATACGCTCACCTTCACCGCCGATGGTTTCGACGTGCAGAAGACGCCGCACATCAGCGTACAAGCCGACCGCACCGCCACGCTCGATGCGCGGCTCCAGGTGGCCGCGGCCAAGACCGAGACCGTGGAAGTGGATGCCACGCCGTTGCTGAATGCCGTGGACACCACCACGGGCTACGTCATGGATTCCTCGCAAATCAAGGCCATCCCGCTGCCCACCGGCAGCTTTACCGGCGCGGCCATCCTTTCGCCCGGCGTCAACGCCGAGCTTTCCGGCGGCACAGGCGCCA
>JASHPD010000188.1 GCA_030038315.1 Acidobacteriaceae bacterium | reverse complement strand
GCGATTGCCACCATTGCCGACGCCGTTCCGCTGCGCGGAGAGAATCGCACCATTGCCGCGCTGGGATTGAAGGAGCTGCGCAAGCCGGTAGGCGTAGGCCTGCGCGCACTCTTTGAAGCTGCCGCCCTCGACCCCACAACAAAAGTGCTCACTGGCTTCGATATCGGCTTCCGCATCGGCCCGCGCATCAATGCTGCGGGGCGCATGGATGTGGCTTCGGAGGTCATCGAGCTATTTACCACGCGCGATGCAGCCCGCGCGCGCGAGCTGGCCAACAAGCTCGAAGCGCTGAACAGGCAGCGGCGCGAAGCCGAAGCCGGCGCGCTGGCCGAAATCGAGCGCCGATTGGCCGAAGACGCGGCTTTGCGCGAAGCTCCGCTGCTGGTGGTCGATGGCGAAGGCTGGCATCGCGGCATCATCGGCATTCTGGCCTCGCGCGTGGTGGAGCGCACGGCCAAACCGGCGATTGTGGTCAGCGTGGAAGACGGCACGGCGCATGGTTCGGGGCGCAGTGTGGATGGATTCCCATTGCTCGAAGCGATTGAGACCTGCGCCGATCTCTTCTCGCGCTTTGGCGGCCATGCCTTCGCCGTCGGCTTCGCAATGCCCGCGGAACGGTTCGGCGAATTGAAGCGCCGCCTCGACACCTACGCCCGCGCAAAGCTCGCAGGACGCGAGCCGGAGCACCTGCTGCGCATCCACGCCGAGCTGCCAATCGAGCGCATCACGCCGGTGCTGGCCGGATGGATCAAGCGCCTGGAGCCCGTCGGCCACGGCAATCCCGAGCCGGTCTTCGTCGCGCGCGCGGTGCGCGTGCTTGCGGCTCCGCGCGTGATGAAGGAGCGCCATCTGCGACTTGAGCTTTCCAGCAGCAACGCCACCTCTGTCAGCTCTTCGATGAAGTGCGTGGGCTGGGACTGGGCGGCGCGCTGCGCGGCGATGAGCCTGCGCGAAGGCTCACTTGTGGACGTGGCTTACCGCATCCGCGAGAATGAGCATCCGGAGTTCGGCGGAATTGAGATGGAATTAGCGGGAATCCGGTTGGCGGAGGGAGCTACGCATTCGCCTGCACCAGCAGGCAGGTGATGTTGTCGTGCCCGCCGGCTTTTTTGGCGGCTTCGATCAGGCTGGAACAGCGGTCTTCGAGCGGCTGGTCGCCGGCCAGCATCGACTCGATCAGCGCATCCGGCAGCTCGCGCGTCAAACCGTCCGAGCAGAGCAGCAGCAGATCGCCCGGCTCCGCATCGAAATCGAAACAATCCGGCGTAACATGCGACTGCGTGCCCAGCGCGCGGGTAATCATGTTGCGCAGCGGCGAGCGCAGGGCTTCGGCCCTGGTCATGCGGCCCATGCGCACCTGCTCTTCGACCAAAGAATGATCGAGCGTGAGCTGTTCCAGATGCCCCGCGCGCAAACGGTAACAGCGGCTGTCGCCGATGTTGAGCACCCACACGTGCCGGCTGCGGATGACGGCTGCCACCAGCGTGGTTCCCATGCCGCTGAGCTTGTAGTTGCGCCGGGCGCGGGAGTAGATCGCCTCATTGGCGATGCAGATGGCCTCCTCGGCGTCGTGCGGCAGCACCGCCGAGCCGTTGCGTCCCGAAAAAACGCGCAGCACCTCGTCCACCGCGGTCGAACTGGCGACTTCCCCTGCCGCGGCGCCGCCCATGCCGTCGCAGACGACATAGACGCCGTCCTCGACCGAGTAACCGAAGGCGTCTTCGTTGGATGGGCGCTTGCGGCCGCGATCCGTCAACGCGGCGGCCGTAAAGCGTGCGACTGCGGTAGCCAAAACGGAAAAACTCCCGTTTGTCAGTGTATACCCGGGGGAACCCGATCCGCACGGGAAAAGATGGCCTTTGCCGGTTGCGGGAATGGCCGTGAAAGGGCTGCCAATTCAGGGCTGTTGCGCGGGAATGGGCGGCGCGGCGGGCAGGTTGAAGACCTCGATGCCATCCTGCATCAGGATGGCCGCGCGGTCTCCCGAAGGCGAAAGCGCAACATTGCCGCCCGCGTCAAAGATGGGACTGGCCTGCGCGCGCAGGGCGATGTGGCCGTTGGCGGCGTCGAAGATGTCCACCTCCTGGCTCGTGATGTCCTCCGGGCTGAAGGCGGTGGCATAGGCGTTGATCGAGTGGTTGGCGTGGAGAACCTCCATCGCCAGGCGCGTGCCGTTCTGGTTCGTTGTCAGCACGGGCCAGACGTTCGTGTCGCGGCCCGTAGCGCCCCACAGCCGCTTGCCGTCGAGCGTAAACGCCTCAATCTCCCGCGTGCCGGCGCGGTCGCAGACGCGTGCCAGGTACTCCCGCGGCGAAAGAAAATCGAGCGTGGGAACGCAGATGGAATCCACCGTGCCGACCCGCGTCGAGCCGCCGGTGAAGTAGTCCAGATCGAGCAGCCACTCGTCGTCCTGCGTGGAGTGCAGCGGATCGAGATAGCCCTCGGTGCTGAGCGGCAGATGCACGGCGTTGTGCACGTGGCTGATGGACAGGACCTCGGCCGAGGAGCGGCGCAGGATGCGCAGAACGTAATCCGTCTGCTTCCCGCCCGGATTCAGGCTTGGCCCATCCGGATTGGCGGCCGTAGCCGGCGCGGGAGCTTCACCCGCCTTGGGCTGCGCCGTCTGCGGCTCGCGCGAGCCGGTGACGAGGTACTGCCGCGTGGGGTCCATCTCCACCCATAACACCGGCCCGGGAAAGCGCAGCCACGGTGTCATTTGCAGCGCGCCGTCGCCCAGGCTCAGCGTCTCCCGGTCGCGCAGCAGGAACTGCCCGTTCTCAAGCGGGTACACGTAGCGCGCGCGGTCGTGCAGCGTCCACAGCGCTTCGGCCAGCACGTGGCCGTCGGGAATATGGAGCACGACGGCGCGGATGTGGCGCTCGGTCTCGTCGGCCGCGCCGTCGGGGTCGCGGCGCAGCAGCCCCGGCACGCGGAAGGTAAAGAGCAGCCGATTCTCGTCGAGAAAATCAAGCGAGACAAGCGTGTTGTGCGAGCCGAGATAAATATCTCCCGGCGGAGCAAAGCCGAGCGGATCGGCGGGGATGGTGCACAAGGGCGCCTCGGAGGCGCGCGGCGGCGGCGGCGCCGGCGCGGGCTTGTGCCTGGCCCACGCGCCGCACGGCAACAACAATGCCGCCAGCAGAAAAACCGCCGGAATCTTAGCGCGCGTCGCTCGGAGCCTTGAAAGCATCGCAGCTATTTTCGCTCATGGCGAGCGGCCGCGAAACAGCGAATCAGAAACAGCGGACCGCTGCCGGAATCCTTGCGCCTCCTGTGCGACTCTAAAAAATAGCCATGAGCACGACAACCCAAACCGGCCGCCCGGCCGTGCACTGGCTGGGCTACGGGGCCTGCGCGCTCGCCGGCTGCTTCTGGGGCATGGGCTTCTACTGCGGCCGCCTGGCGCTCGACGAGATGAGCGTGGAGTACATGGTGCTCTACCGCTTTTTCTTCGCGCTGCTGGGGATGCTGCCAGTTCTCATTCCGGCCCTCTTCACCACGCGCGCGCGGTTCACGGCCTCCGAGTGGCGGATGCTGCTCCTCTGCGCGGCGTTCGGCATTCCGATACAGTTCCTGCTCCAATTCCACGGCCTCGCATTGACCACGGTGAGCCACGCGGCTCTGATGGTCGGCACCATGCCGGTGCTTCTGGCCGTTGCCGCGGCGCTCTTCGCCGGCGAGCGGCTCGATTGGCTCGGCTGGCTCGCGCTCTTCGGCTCCAGCGCCGGCACGCTGCTCATCGAGCTCGGCGGAACGCATGGCCGCGGCGTCCATCCCGGCGGAACCGACCAGCCATCGCTCGCCGGCGATCTGCTCGTCGTGCTTTCGCTCTGCCTGTCGCTGGCCTGGATTCTGCTCAGCAAAAAGCTGATGGAGCGGCACAGCGCAATCGTCGTTACGGCCTACACGATTCTTACCGGAACCATCATGCTCGCCGCGTGGATTCTGACGCCGGTTCTGTTCAAGCCTCTTTGCATGGAATTCGGCATCCCGAACCACAGCGCGCCGATGCCCTTCCTGCACATCAGCGCCACGGCGTGGACGGCGCTGGCCGTCAGCGGCATTGCCTGTACAGCCACGGCCGCGCTGCTCTGGAACTGGGGCCTTCATCACGTACCGGCCTCGCGCGCCGGAGTCTTCCTCAACATCGAGCCCGCGCTCGGCTCCATTCTCGGCGTCAGGCTGCTGGGCGAGCATCTTGGCCCTCACGCATGGATCGGCGGCGCGCTGATCCTCGGCGCAGCCATCACGCTGACCACGCGCGGCGGGCATGGCGAGCCTGCGGTGATTCTCGAATAGCAAAGACGGCGCGTGGTGGGTCATGTTAAATCCGCACGCCTCGGCGCGAACAGCGTGTAGACTTCCTGTACGCAAAAAACGGATCTTCCCACATGCCTGATTTGGACTCACTTGGCTCTGTTGACATCCTCTTCAAGTATTGGCATTTTGAGGGGACATCTGAGTCGGTAGAGGTTGTAGGTGAGGCCGAGCAGGAGCGCCTGGCGGGCCTGGGAGTTGAGCGAACGGCCCGGTGCGCGACAGCTTATCTTCCGCTTGGTGGTCGAGAAGACCGTCTCCACCAGCGATCTGTGCCCATATTCTTTTCT
>JASHPD010000187.1 GCA_030038315.1 Acidobacteriaceae bacterium | reverse complement strand
TGCCCAGGATTCCCTGATCGCCTTCCTACCTACCTATATGTCGATACGGCCTAATCCCTGCTGTACTGATTCCGTTCCTTTTCCCGCTGCCGTTCAACCGCCAGCTCAATCAGCCGCGTAATCAGGTCGCGGTACTTGATTCCCGTCGCTTCCCACAGCTTGGGATACATGCTGATCTGCGTAAACCCCGGCAGCGTGTTCACCTCGTTCAAATAGATCCGCCGCTTCCCATCCGGCTCCATCAAAAAGTCCACGCGCGCCAGCCCCGAAAGATCGCAGGCCCGAAACGCATCAACCGCCATCGCGCGAATCTTCTTCGACTCCGCCGCCGTCAGCTTTGCAGGAATCACCGGCACCGACCCTTCAGAAAGATACTTCGCCTCGTAGTCGTAAAACTCCTTGCCCGGAACGATCTCGCCCACCACGCTGGCCTCGGGCCTGTCATTGCCCAGCACGGCCACTTCCAGCTCGCGCGCCTTTTCGCTCTTGCGCCCGCTCACGCCGTTCTCGACAACCAGCTTGCGGTCGTACTTCGCCGCCTCATCGAGCGCCGGCCCAAGCTCTTTGCGGTTGTGCGCCTTGCTGATGCCCACGGAAGAGCCAAGATTCGCCGGCTTCACAAAGACGGGATACTTGAGCGCCCCCTCAATCTTCGCAACCGCCCTGCGCGGCGCGTCTTCCCACTCGCTCCTGAGCAGCGTAACGTGCTTCACAATCGGCAATCCCGCCTGCGCAAAGAGCCGCTTCATCACGTCCTTGTCCATGCCCGCAGCAGAGCCCAGAACGCCCGAGCCGACATACCCGATTCCAGCCAGCTCAAACAAGCCCTGAATCGTTCCATCCTCGCCAAAAGTCCCATGCAACACAGGAAAAATCACATCTAATTTCTGCTGTACGCTCCGCTCGCGCGCTTCGACCGTCGCCAGCGCCGCCGCATCCGCAGGCTCCGGCGAAAGCAGAGTAGGAATCCCCTGATTCAGCACCTTCGCGCCCGGCGTAGCCGCCGGATCGCCAGCACGCAACCGGGCCGGAAGAGTCTTTGCCGTCTCGCCATTGCCCAGCAGCAGATTGTCCGCATTGCCCGCCGTCAGCCAATGGCCCTCCCTGGTAATGCCAATCGGCACCACGTCAAATTTTTTGCGATCAATCGCCTTCAGAATCGAAGCCGCTGAGAGCAGCGAAACCTCATGTTCCCCGCTCCGTCCGCCAAAGACCACGCCAACCCGCAGTTTCTTCGCCATGCGCTCCAACAACCCTTCATGCCGCATTCAACGCGGCAAATCTCAGTGTAGAGCGGAAGCCGCAGCTTTCCGCACACAGCAAAGCGAAGACGTACCAGCGAAAACACATCCTGAAAGAGTCACTTACGGAATGCCGGAGAATAGCGGCGAGGCTGCCGTGACCGGCGGCATCAACGGCGCGGACGCCGCAACTAACGAGCGTTTCAATCGTCTGATGAATTCGGGAGGGGAGATGGACGCGATGGCCGGATCGGCGACGGGCGCGGGAACGGGTGCGGTGAGGGCTGCCACGCGCGTGGTAACAGGCGGGATTGACGAGGGTTTCATCGGCAGGCCTTATGAAGAAAAAGCTGGAGGAAACGCACAGATTTTGATATCCGGACCACTTGACCTGAGCGGGTGGTCCGTCTAAAACTAGCCAAGCGTGCGAAGCTGCCTCCGGCGCCCGGAGGGGTCCGAAACGGCGTCGATGAGAGCGCGAACAGGCGCTCTCCTATATGGCTCGCCGGAGTTGAAATAGCATAGAAGAGGTAGCTTCCAATGCAGTATCGCCATCGTACCGTAAGGCGAAGGAATTTTCATTGAGAAGGAGCGAGAGGAGGCTGCCATGACCAGCTGCCCTGAATGTGAAAGCGAACTGGACATCGAGCTCGACGAGGTCGAAGAGGGCGATGTGGTTGCCTGTGACGAGTGTGGAACGGAGTTCGAAGTCGTAGCTGTGGACCCGCTCGAGCTTGCGCGGGTGGATGACGAGTACGACGAGGAAGAAGACGACTACTACGACGACGAACACGAAGACGAGGATGAAGAAGAATGAGGAGACGCATACTGCTGGCCGCGACGCTGATGCTGGGCGCGTGCACGCTGGTTGGGGGTGGTGGGGCTTCAGCTTACGCACAGAACTTTAACTTTGGCCAGCGCGTGGTGCGCGGCGTGGTGGAGAATGCGAGTTCGGTTCCACTGGCCGGCGCAACGGTCTTTTTGCGCAACGTGAAGACCAAGGCCATCCGCAGCTATACGACAGAGGCCAGCGGGCAGTTCCGGTTCGCGCAGGTGGATATGTCGGAGGATTTTGACCTGTGGGCGGAAAAGGGCGGTAGAAAGAGCGCTTCCAAGACGATCAGCTCGTGGGATTCGCGCAAGGAAGTGGATGCGGAGCTGAAGATCAAGTAATCTTGTGATGAAAAATGAGCAGGGCCGGAGCGATTGCTTCGGCCCTGCTCATTTTTGCCCGCCGTTCTTGTGTTTCAGGCGTCGAGTTTTTTGGTCACGAGCTCGTTGAGCAGCGCGGGATTCGCCTGGCCCTTGGAGGCGCGCATCACCTGGCCGACGAAGAATCCGGCTACCGTTTTCTTTCCGCCCTTGTACTGCTCGACTTGCTTGGGATTAGCCGCGATGACTTCGTCGATGAGCTTTTCGAGAGCTGCGGTGTCGGTGATCTGCTGTGGCTTTTCTCGCTCGTAGACTTGCGTGAAGTCTTCGTTCTTCTCGAAGCTGGTGTCCAGGAGCTGTTTGAGCTGCTTGGAGCTGATCTTGCCGTCATCGAGCAGGTCGGCGGCGAGCACGATGCCCTGCATGGAGACGGGGGATTGTTCCTGTTCGAGGCCGAGAGCTTTGAGGCGGCCACCTACTTCGCTTAACAGCACGTTGGCTACGCGGCGCGGGTTCTTGGCGGTCTTGGCCGCGGCTTCAAAGCGGTCGGCGAATTCGCGCGATGCCGTGAGCGTGCGCGCGTCCTGCTCGCTGAGGTCGTACTCGGAGATCATGCGGGCGCGGCGTGCTTCGGGCAGCTCGGGGAGCTCGCGTTCACGGGCCAGAATCCAGTCTGCGGTGAGCACGAGCGGCGGCAGGTCCGGCTCGGGGAAGTAGCGATAATCATGCGCCTGCTCTTTGGAGCGCATGGAGTAGGTGCGGCCTTCGCTGGCGTTCCAGAGGCGCGTCTCCTGCACGACGCGGTTACCGGATTCGACGACTTCGATCTGGCGCTCGATTTCGTATTCGAGCGCGGCACGGATGAAGCGGAAGCTGTTGACGTTTTTCACTTCGGCCTTGGTGCCGAATTTTTCCTGGCCCCTGGGACGAATGCTCACGTTGGCATCGCAGCGCAGCGAGCCTTCTTCCATGTTGCAGTCCGACACGCCGGTGAAGAGAAGGATTTCGCGCAGGCGGGTGAGGTACTCAAAGGCTTCATCAGGCGTGCGGATGTCGGGCTCGCTGACGATTTCAATTAAAGGTGTCCCGCAGCGGTTGAGGTCGAGATAGGTGCGCGTGTTCGAATCGGCGAAGCCGTCGTGGAGGCTTTTGCCGGCGTCCTCCTCCATGTGCAGGCGCGTGATGCCGATGCGCTTCATGCTGCCGTTGGCAGCGGGCACGTCGATGTAGCCGTGCTCGGCGATGGGCTTGTCGAATTGCGAGATTTGATAGCCCTTGGGCAGGTCGGGGTAGAAGTAGTTTTTGCGCGCGAAGATGGAGCGCTCGTTCACGGTGCAATGCAGCGCGAGCGCGGCCTGCGTGGCGAATTCCACGGCTTTCTCATTGAGCACGGGCAATGCGCCGGGAAGGCCGAGGCAGACGGGGCAGATGTTGGTGTTGGGCTCGGCGCCGAATTTGTTGGCGCAACCGCAGAAGGCCTTGGTGGCCGTGAGCAGTTGCACGTGGACTTCGAGCCCGATGACAGGCTCGTATTTGGCGAGGATTTCAGGTGAAAGGCCGGCGGCGAGCATATAAAGATTTTAGCTCGGGAGGGCGAATGTTCTTGCTTTCCCATCCTTGCGACAGAAAAATGCAAGGATGGGAAAGCAAGGAACCGCTCTATTCGAATGGAGCGGTTCGCGCATATTAGCCGTGCCGCAGGCAGGCATGGACAGCTTTTCGAAAAAAAGACCTGTACTCCGGCTTTGGCATGCTCGCCCTGAGCCTGACGGCCCTCTCATCATCCGGCCAATGGTTTTCGTCGTCGTACATCCGTCGGAAGCCCTCGCCAATTTCCGGGTCTCCAAGCGTGAACTCGTCTGCCAGGCGCATCCAGCGTGCGACCAGCGCCCGACCCTCGGCACTGTCTGGCGACACTT
Organism: Acidobacteriaceae bacterium; assembly: GCA_030038315.1. Classification (GTDB taxonomy): domain Bacteria; phylum Acidobacteriota; class Terriglobia; order Terriglobales; family Acidobacteriaceae; genus Telmatobacter. Next base: position 4,930 of record JASHPD010000187.1, on the reverse strand, counting down.
CGCAATCAAGCGCGCTCTGAATATCAGCGTACAGAGCCTTCCACTGCACACCAATCTCTCTTTTTTGTTCAGGCGTCAAGGCTGCACGCCGCTCCCGAAGCACCTCAAGTGCCTTCGGACTGTAGTACTTCTCCGCCCAATTAGTGGCTTCCTGCATTTGCATCTCCTTCAGGATGGTCTGGTAAAGGAGCCACTCGGGTTCCGCAGGGTCGTTCTGTATGCGCTGTTGTGCATGCTCAATGGCGCGCAGGATACGATCTAGGCCGTCGCGTCGCTCGCTCAGTGCCGCCCGCTGCCGTGCAAGCGTGACCGTCAGCGGTTCTGCACCAAGGCCGACAGGTGTGTCTAGCAATGTGGCGATATCGCGCAACGAAAGCCCCAGGTACCGCAGCACAAGAATCCGCTCTAGGCGACCGAGATCCTCGTGGCAGTAGAGCCGGTAGCCTCGCGCTGAACGATGTGCCGGCGATAGCAGCTTGAGGCGGTCGTAATGATGTAATGCCCGTACAGTCACGCCGGCAAGCTTTGCGAATTGCTGGATGCGGAAGGTGCTCATGGGTCTCACCATGGACATCTTTGAGCATGACGTAAGGGTAGGGTCAAGCCCTTTTTGAGATTAGTAATGAAAACTCGGCTAGTGTCCAGCGATTCTGGTTTCCCATCCTTGCGCCAGAAAAAGGTGCAAGGATGGAATACGCACAGAGCATTGTGAGTTGATTTACTGCGGGGTGTCTAGCGGATGTTGGGATTCTTCGTAGAACTGGTTTTGCAATTTGAGGCTTTCGTTGTCGGCTTTGATGGCTTTGATGGCGTTGGCGATCTGCGCGGACCAGCTTTTCTGGTCGAATTCGCCTAGCTCCTTGGTGGCTGCGGAGCCTACGCCGGCGTAGTGGTTGGGGAATTTGGCGTACCACCAGATGCCGGTGTAGACGTTGTCGGGCAGGTCTTTGAGACGGTCCTGGTCGGCGCCGGATTCCTGGTCGGCGCGGTCCATGTGGACGAGGTCGGGGCGCGCGATGAGCATGAGGGAGGTTTCGGTTTCGCCGGCGTGCTCGTCGCCCGCGGGGTCGGATTTATGCGGCGGGCTGCCGGGCTGCACGTGGCTGGGAAGGCCGAGGACGTAGACGACGTAATCGCGCGGCGAGGCGAGCTGCGATTGCGCGAAGAGCGGAAGAAGACTCTCGTTGCCGCCGTGGCCGTTGACGATGAGGATCTTTTTGCAGCCGTTGCGGGCCATTTCTTTTACTGTCTCTTGCAGGAGCGAGAGCTGCATGTTGAGGCTGTAGGCGACGGTGCCGGGCTGGTGCTGCGCTTCAAATATCTGGCCGAAGTAATACTGCGGGAAGACGACGGCGTACTCCTGCTTGACGGCGTTGAAGACGGCGTAGCGCACGTCGATGAGGTCGGTGCCGATGGGCAGGTGCGGGCCGTGCTTCTCAAGGATGCCGAAGGGAAGGACGCAGACGCCCTGCGACTGGTGAATGGCTTGGATGAAGTCGGGGCCGGTGAGCTCTTCCCAGTGGGTTGATAGGGTTTGTGCATGGAGGGTGAAGGCGGCGGAGGACAGGAGGACGAGAAAGACGGCGAGGCGGCGCAGCATGGGCTCTCTCCTAGGTGGGTTGAAACGTTTGAATCAGCATACGCCCGGAATTTGCGGAATGTAATTCTTATTTGAGGTGTGTTGTTATCCCATCCTTGCGACAAAAGCGCCGCAAGGATGGGGCACCCATTGTCATGCTGGTGCGGGCGAAAGACAAAAGCAACCGCAGATCCCTCGACTTCGCTACGCTTCGCTCAGGATGACAGTGCAGATGAGCGAAGCGTGGCGAAGGATGACACTTCTTTATTGTGGTTACTCCGACTGCGGTTATTCCGATGGTGTTGGGTCGGGCGCGGTAAACGGTGAGCAGCAGGGCTTTTCCGTTGCGTGGAAGTTCATCAGCTCCAGGCGGATGCCGTCGGGATCGTAGAGGTTGAACTGGCCTTTGCCGTCGCGGCCGATCTGCGTGTGGCCATCATTGCGGACATCGACGAGGCGGCCTTCGCTCTGGAGCTTGGCGTAGGCGTCATTCACGGATACTTGGCCGATGGAGAGATGGTCGAGGACGCCAAGCTGGCGCTGCGAGATGTTGGCGGGGATGCCGGAGCCGGATGGGCCGCTGGTGAGCATGTATTCCAGCCAGTCGTGCGCGTCGGGAACCTGCTGGCTGACCCAGTCGATTTTTCCTTCTTTCATGCCGCCGAACCAGTAGGGCTTGAAGCCGAGAATCGCGCGATAAAACGTGTCTTCTTTGGCGCGGCTGTGGACCATGAAGCCCATGTGGATGATGTGCGTGCCGATGGCGTTGGGCGCGGTGACTTTGGCCTTCAGATTGGGCTGCACGAACTCGACTTTGTTGCCTTCGGGATCGAGGACGGCGAACCAGCGGCTGCCGTCTGCGCCTTTATTCACCGATGCGGGGACTTGCCAGCCTTTGGATGCGAGGTACTTCCTCATGCCTTCGGCGCTGGTGGTGTTCCAGGCGGTGTGGTCGAGGCGGTTGGGGCCGGCATTGGCGGGCAGCGGGAGCACTTCAATGTATTGCGTGGAGCTGAGCGCGTATTTGACGCCCTGCGGGTTTTCGGGGTCGGGCATTTTTACCGCGCCGACGATGAAGGTGTAATAACGCTCGGTGGCGGCTGGGTTGGAGGTGTAGACGGCGATGTGGGAGATGCCGGTGATTCTGGGGCGCGGGGTTTGGGCGGCGAGTGTTGCGGCGGCAAAGAGCGTAAGCGTGGCGAGAAGCGTGGGGCGCATGATGAACCTCGATTGTGGGGACGGCAACACGATAAATCGATTTGGCGGTAGGCGCAACGTAGAGTGCGCTCGAAAAGATGGATGACGCGTGCGGCGCTCGTTATCCCACGTTCGAACGCACGGACCAGGGACACGCATCGAAAGGCAAAAGCAGGTCCTTCGCTCCGCCTGAAAAACGGCTACGCTCAGGATGACACTTTTGTGGCGGGTGGACGTTCGTTATTCCATGTCTCCAAAACCGGGAGACATGGGGCACCCGATTTTGTGGGGAAATAGATGGAAAGGCAGTGTGCCGGGCTTTACAATGCGCTCATGCTCAAGAAAGTTTGTTGTGCCGCATTGGTGATTGCCGCTGCTTTTGCTCTGCCCGCGTTTGCGCAGAGCACCATTCCTACTGCTTCCGCTGCTGACCGCGCTGAGGCGTGGGCAATTTTCAAACAGATCATCGAGATCAACACGACAGATACGCCGCAAGGGAATGTGACGACAGCGACGGCTGCGATGGAGAAGCGTTTTCTCGATGCGGGCTTTTCGCGCGAGGATGTGAAGCTGATTGGGCCGAATCCACGCAAGATGGATCTGGTGGTGCACTACCGCGCGGCGGGCACGCCGGATGAGAAGCCGGTGCTGTTTCTCTGCCACATGGACGTGGTGCAGGCGCTGCGCTCGGATTGGCACACGGACCCGTTCCAGTTCATCGTGAAGGACGGTTACGTTTATGGGCGCGGCACGCAGGACATGAAGGATGGCGATGCGGCGTTGGTGGCGACGTTTCTGCGGCTGCATCGCGAGGGGTATAAGCCGAAGCGCGATTTGATTCTGGTGCTCACTGCCGATGAAGAAGGCGGCCAATACAACGGCGCTTCGTGGCTGGTGAATGAGCATCGCGATCTTGTCGATGCGGCTTATGTCATCAATCCGGACGCGGGCGGCGTGGAGCTGGATCACGACAAGGCGCTGGTGGCTGACGTGGAGGCTACCGAAAAGGTTTATGCCGACTACCAGTTGACGACGAGAGATCGCGGCGGGCACAGCTCGCTGCCGCGGCCGGACAACGCGATCTACGAGCTGATGGCGGCGCTGAACAAGCTGGCCGGATACAGCTTTCCGTTTGAGCTGAATGAAGTAACGCGGACTTACTTTACGAATCTCGCGAAGCGCGAGCCGGAACAGACGGCTGCGGATATGCGCGCGATTCTGGCCGACCCGCCGGACATGGCCGCGGCAGCACGGCTGAGCAAGGAGCCGAGCTTTAATTCGAACTTCCGCACAACCTGCGTGGCTACGCGGCTCTTTGGCGGCGATGCGAACAACGCGCTGCCGCAGATGGCACAGGCGATTGTGAATTGCCGTATTTTCCCGGGGCACTCGCCAGAGGAGATTCGCCAGCAGTTGATCTCGCTCTTTGGCGATCCGAAGCTGGAGGTGAAATATGTGTCGGATGCGGGCGGAGTTTTTGACACTGCGCCGGAAAGAAAAGCAATCGTCCCGCCGCCGCCGATTCCTGAGGTCTTTGGGCCGCTGACGCGTATTACGCAGGCCATCTGGCCGGGCGTACCGGTTACGCCGATTATGGAAAATGGCGCGAGCGACTCGATCTACTTTGCGCAGGCGGGCATTCCCAGCTATGGCTATTCGGGTATTGCGCTGGAACTCGATGACGACCGCGCGCATGGGCAGGATGAGCGGTTGCCGATTGATTCCTATTGGAAATCGCTGGATTTCTTCTATGCCTTTGCCAAGGCGGTGGGCGACAAATAACACACCGGTTTTCCTCGTCGCCTCTGCTGCGCGCCGGGCTATACACTCATTCCCAATAGGTGGATGCGCGAGATGACGGGGAAACTGGAATTGATTGTCGGAACCATGCGGTCAAACAAAACCGCCGTTATTCCCCCCAAGTCTTGATACATACTTCTCGACAATTGACCCAATTTCTCTAAGAACTCGTTGAAATAGGCGTCTATTTGGAGTCGAGGTATCGAGGTGGCTCGTCTAACAGACATGCGTGGAGACGAGCGGGTGCAGGACGGGATGTTCAGCTATGTTTCCTTGGAGCAGCGCGTGCCCCAGGATCATCCGTTGCGGGCGGTTCGCAAGCTGACCGATGCGGTGCTGCGGACACTCAACCCG
>JASHPD010000186.1 GCA_030038315.1 Acidobacteriaceae bacterium | reverse complement strand
GTGACGCCGTTCTTGCGGTTGAGCACGTCGTTGAAGTAGTTGCCCACCCAGTAGTACTCGTAGTAGCCGTTGCTCTCGTAGGTGTTGTTCATCAGGTCGTAGTTGTGCACCGCGTCCACGCCGAACTTGAAGGTGTGGTTGCCCTTGTTCCAGTAGAGCGTGTCGCCGACCTGCCACTTGCGCTCGTCGGGATAGGCGACGCGGTAGGAGTAATACGGCGAGCCGGCATCGAAGCCGTACTCGTAGCCGGCGGCCAGGTACGGCACATTGGTGGGCGTGGCGATATCGGCTTCAGTGTAAGTCGTGTAGGGCTGCTGGCCTTCGTCGTTGAGCTCGCGGCCGTACTGGTAGAGCAGCTCGTTGCCGATGTTGTTGGTGATGAGGCTGGTGAGCTTGGTCACGCCGTAGTCGAGCTTGACGAAGTCGTTGCCCTGCGAGTCGCGGGCGTACATGTCGGCGGAGCTGGTCTGCACGCCGCCGGGGGAATCCCAGCGCAGGCGGTGGTAAAGGAAGCTGACGTGCTCTTTGGGCGTGACCTGCCAGTCGAGCTTGGGCGTGTTGATCTCCTGGTAGCCGAAGCGCGCCACTTCGCCGAGGTCGGAGTTGAGGCCGAGGTCGGTGATGGGCACAATGCCGGAGCCGAAGCTGGAGGTGTCCACGCCGGCGCTGCCGTCGAGCAGGGCGGTCCAGTCATAGGCGGCCTGCGAGTAGCTGACGCCCTGGCGGGCGGCGAGGGCGCAGGCGTTGGTGTCGTTGATGGCCGAGCTGGGATTGCCGGTGAGCTTGCCGGTGGCGGTGTCGCAGGTTTCGCCGGCGGCAAGCTGCGGCGTGGGCAGGGTGTAGAACTGCACCGGGCTGTAAGGAATGCCGACGACGGGAAAGACGTGGGTGTGCTGGTCGTAGGTGTACATCCAGAAGAGCTTGTTCTTGATGAGCGGCCCGCCGACGGTGAAGCCGTAGATCTTGCGCAGGTCTTCCGGCTTGATGTGCACGGTTTGGTTGGCGCCGTCCACCAGCTCGGTGATGGTGGTGTAGTCGTTGTAAGCGTTCCAGTTGCTCTCGCGGTCGTAGAAGTAGGCCTGGCCGTGGAGCTGGTTGGTGCCGCTTTTGGTGACCGAGGTGATGACGCCTCCGGCAGCGCGGCCGTATTCGGCGGAGTAGACGCCGGTGTTGACGGCGAACTCGCGGACGGCGCTGCCGGCGGTGGAGTAGGCCTCGCGGGTGCGGCCGCGCTCTTCGGAAAAGAAGGCCTGGTTGTCGTCGGCGCCGTCGATTTCGACGTTGTTGAGCAGGGTGCTGATGCCGCGGACGCTGACGAGGCCGTAGCCGTTCGAGTCGGAGACCACGCCGGGGGTGGTCATGGCCAGCGAGGACCAGCGGCGGTTGTTGATGGGAATCGACTGGAGCGATTTAGTGTTCAGGGTAGAGCTGAAGTCCGGCGAATCCATGTTCATGACCGGGACTTGCTCGCTCACCTTGACTTCCGTGGTGGAGGCGCCGAGGGCAAGATGCGGAGCGAGCGAGGTAACCTGGCCGACCTGGACGAGCGCGGTAATGCTGTACGGCGCAAAGCCCTGCGCGGAGACGGTGACGGTGTAGTTGCCGGGCTCAAGCAGCGGGGCCTTGAAGTAGCCGCTGGCGTCGCTGGTGAGCTGAACCGTGGCGTTGGTGGCGTTGTTGCGCAGGGTGATGGCTGCCGAAGGAATGATGGCGCCGCTGGGATCGGAGACCGTGCCGGCGATGGCGCCCTGGGTGGTGCTCTGCGCGCGCAGCGCGGCGGGCGCAAGCGCCACGACCGCGGCGAAGAATGCAAGACAGAAAACAGAATGAGGACAGCGGAACAGTTTCATGGAATGGCTCTCCTTCAACAAAAGGATTGGACTGCGGTTGCGTCGTGCTATGCAAGACTATAAGCGTGCAGCCTGCATCGGATCGGGTTGGCGCGCCGCTTCCCCGCGGCTGCACTACCACGCGGATAGGCCATCCTGATGGGACGGCCCGCTGGTTTTGCGGCAAACTCTCTCGCCGTGCTCAGGATAGTTGCCTGACGAAAATTGTGACACGGGGCGGTTACGGGACGATAAATGATTGGAATGGGGTTTCGCTTTTTATTCCAGGCAAAATTATTGGCTGGAAACAAGCGAAAAGCCCTCCGGCGCGCGCCGGAGGGCTTTTCGTTTCGGATTCTGCCGGGTTACGCGGCAACGGTGCGCGAAGGCTTGTGGCCCACGAAACCGTAAAAGGCGATGTAGAGATAGCAGAGGACCGGGACAAGAAGCGCCAGTCCGTAGGTCCAGTGGTCGCTGACCCAGCCGATGAAGACCGGGATAAGCGCGCCGCCCCAGCAGGCCGCCATCATCATGCCCGAGCCTTTGCTGGTGAGCGGCCCGAGGCCGGCGATGCCGAGGGCAAAGATGTTGGGGAACATGATGGAGTTGAAGAAGCCGGCCAGGATGAGCGCGCCGACGGCGACGTAGCCGGAGGTGAAGATAGCGACCACGACCAGCGCGGCGGCAATGACGCCGAAGATGCCGAGCAGCTTGCCGGCCTTGATCTTGGTCAGCATCCAGGAGCCGAGCAGGCGGCCGATCATGGCGCCGAGCCAGTAAAAGAGGACGAGCTTTTGCGCATCCTTGTCGCTGAGCAGGTTCAGGCCGCCGTGCTTGGAGTCGGCAAAGTAGAGCACCATCGCCGTGGCCAGGCCGACCTCCGTGCCGACGTACAAGAAGATGCCGAGGGTGCCCAGAACCGTCTGGCGGTAGCTCCAGATGCTGCGCTTGAGCACCGGGTCGCCTTCCCTGCCGGGGCGGAACTCCTGCGTGGCGGTGATCTGCGGCAGATGCAGGAGCGCGACGGCGATGCCGAGGACCAGCAGGCCGAAGGCGATGACGATGTACGGCATCCGCACGGTGTTGGCAAGGAAGAGCTGATAGGCGTGCTGCTGGGTTGGCGTCTGGGTGGCGATCTGCTCGGGAGTGAGGACGGTGGAGGTGAGGATGAAGGTGCCGGCGACCCACGGAGCGATGGTTCCGCCGAGGGAATTGAGGGCCTGCGCGAGATTCAGGCGCGAGGGCGCGGTGCGCTCAGGGCCGAGAATGGCGATGTAGGGGTTGGCCGCGGTTTGCAGCGCGGTGACGCCGGCGCCGACGACGAAGATGGCGGTCAAAAAGAGCGGAAACGAGATCTGCCGGGCCGCGGGCAGAAAGAGCAGCGCGCCGGCAACCTGGATGAAGAGCGAGACGACCATTGTATTTTTGTAGCCGATCATCTCGATGAGCTTGGCGCTGGGCGCGGAGAAGACGAAGTAGGCGGTGAAGAAGGCGCCGTTGGCCAGCATGGCCTGCCAGTTGGCCAGCTTCTGGATTTGAAAGATCAGCTTGAGGTCCGGGACCAGGCCCATGTTCAGGTTGGTCACGAACCCGAAGATGAAGTAGAGCGCCGCGACAATGATGAAGGGGCCGATGTAGCTGGGTGCGGCGGGCGCCGCCTGGGTGTTGGATCGCGTGGCCATAAGAGGCGGTTCCCTCGTTTCGTGCAGTGTGTTGCTGACTCCAAAACTGTATATGGGCGGAGGGGGTTGTGGGAAGGGAAAGAGCAGGGATTAGGGATTAGGGAACAGGAATTAGGGTTTATCGATAAACAGCAAAAACTGTAAGAGGCTGTATATATCCCACCCTAGCGGCAAAAACAAAAACGCCGCGAGGGTGGGGCACCCGGTTTCGGCGGATTGCACTACAGCCTAATCCCTAATCCCTGCTTCAATGCTATGCTCGACTTTCAAAGCAGCATCCAGGAGATTCCCGTGGCAAGCGAGGCGTTGAGTGGAGTCCGGCTGAAGAAGGTTCTTGCGGCTCTGGAGGCCAACTGGCAGGCCGAGATGACCGGCTTCCATACCTACACCACGCTGGCCGACCGCGATAAGGACCCGGTGCGGGCACAGGTGCTGCGCCACCTGGCGGCGGCGGAGATGGAACACGCCGCGCTGTGGCAGCAGCGCATCCGCGAGCTGGGCGGTCCGGAGCCGGTTTACAAAGGCACGCCGGGCGGCGAGGCGGACTCGCTGAAAAGCACCGTGGGCGGCGTGCCGATGGCGCTGCGGCGGCTGGAGATTGACGAGGGCCGCGACATTGCCAAATACGGCGCGCAGCTTCAGGATCTGGGCGACGAGGGTTCGATCGAGATCCTGCACCATGTAATCGAGGATGAAAAGGAACATCACCGCGAGCTTGGGGCGCTTCTGCGCGGGCATTACACGGCTGGCGCGGCGGGAGCGCACAAGGTCAATCCCAGGGCGGTGCTCGAAGAGCTGCTGGCCAAGCGCGACAACGGGCGCAAGCAGCCGGGGAGCTGGGTGGGCGATGCGATCTACGGCATCAACGACGGGCTGGGCGCGATCTTCGGGATTGTTTCGGGTGTCTCCGGAGCCACGGTGGGCACGGCCGGCGAGAGCAAATACGTTCTGCTGGCGGGCTTGTCGGGAATGATTGCCAGCGCGCTCTCGATGGGCTCGGGCGCGTACCTGGCGGCGAAGAGCGAGCGGGAAATCTACGAGGCCGAGATGGCGCGCGAGCGCGAAGCTGTCCGGCTGAATCCGGCCGAGGCGCGCGAGCTGCTGGCGCTTTACTACCAGGTGAAGGGATTGCCGGAAGAGGACGCGTTTGACGTAGCGGACCACATTGCCGCCGACCGCGAGCAGATGGTGAAAGCCCTGGTGCAGGAGCGGCTGGGTTCGAGCGAGGAAGCGCTTTCGCGGCCGATGGTTTCGGCGCTTTCCGGCGCGCTTTCGACGGCTGTGGGCGCGATGATTCCGGTGATTCCATTCTTCTTTTTCGGCGGCGTGACGGCGGTGGTGGTGGCGGCCATCGTCTCGCTGGCCGCGCACTTTGCCGTGGGCGCGGCCAAGAGCCTGATTACGGTGCGCTCGTGGTGGTCTTCCGGGCTGGAGATGACGATTGTGGGCGCGCTGGAAGGCGCGGTGACGTATGGGATTGGAATGCTGCTGGGAACCGGAGGCTTATAGAAAACCGGCCTTTAGGGGGCCTGGATCGCTTATGCCGCTGCGCTAAGTGCAATTTTCAGGTTAAGAGCCGAGGGCAAGACGATATACATCAATGCCGGTTTGCGCATTGTTCACATAGGCGGTGGTGGTGAATATCTTTGTGCCGGGCGAGCTTGCGCCTTTTGCGCAAATTGCGAGCGGGCCGAGTTGATTCGGCTGGGGTATAAAGGTTGCCAGATTGCGCTGCTGCCCCGATACGAAATCGATGGTCAGCGCTGTCAACTGGGTAAAATCGAGCTGTTCTTTTGTGGTCAGGTAATTGGCCAGATCTCCCATCGAATAATTCCCATTTACAGGCACTGTGCCGGGCATTGTTTTTTTCTCCACTAGTTGAGGTTGGCTGCCGCGATTGCCGCATTGAGGGCCTTCAGCTTTGCTCCGGTCGGGTCGTTGTCGGGGTCTGCGTCGGACATGGCTTTTTGGAGAAGCTGGAGAAGCTGCGCAGGTGCGAGGTCCTCGCCGTGGTCATAGCCGATCTGGGTGAGGATCTGTTTTAACGATTGAACCGCGCCGTCCCTTTCCGCCCGATCTGTGCCGTTTATGGCGGCGGCCAGCTTTTGATAGGCAGCCCGGATGCTGATTGCCTGCTTTGCAGCCTGCGCCAGCGCGGCGTTCAGGGTCGCATCCGCCTTCTGCGCATCCGAGCCCGCGCTGGCTGCGATATCGACCAGCGCCGACGGCACGGTGCCCGCGTAATAAAAATCGACAAGGTCGATCCAGACGGCATCGAGCGGATAGCTTTTTACGTCCCGGTTTTCGAGAGCGGTGATGAGCTGGGCCTGTTTGGTGCGGCGGGCCGCGCGCATCTGCGCAATCAGCGCTTCGGTTGTTTTTTCGCGGAAAAAGTTCTTGTCGTAGGAGTGCCAGGTTCCCTGGAAAGCGGTGCTGGTGGCGGCCAGGATGCCGGTTACGTCGCCAGGAGTAATGACGGCGGTGGCGGCGCTGAGTCCCAGAACGGTGGCATCGCTCGCCGTGGCCTGAACGGCACGGTCGCTGGTGATGCGCATCTCAAATTTTCCGTAACCCGCTTCAATATCGGCCATCACGCGGTAGGCGATCTGATTGCGGAGCGCGCGCGCATCGTCCAGGCTGCCGTTTTTAACGTCTGCGCGATACGCCTTGACATCGGCATCAAAGTCCTCCGCGCTATAAAGCGAGAGGGAAGGCGCGCGCAGCTCCTGGGGCATTTTGGGCCCCATGTTTGACGTGCATCCGCTGGTCAAAAGCATTGGGAATAGAAGACACGCAAGAGAGAACCAATGCAGTTTTGCGGCAGAAGTGGAGCAAGGCATAGATCCTCATATCCGCTGAAACAAAGATGTCCGGAGGCGAGAAAACTATGCTGCACCGCAGGGGAGCGTGTCAAGCGCGAAATTCGGCATGGGCAAAGGCGGACAGATTCCGGGCGCAGAAAGATCACCCGGCCGGGCTCACTTCAATTTCGCGGAGACGGGCTGCGCGACGGGCTGCGTGACCTGGGCGGCGGCGGCGCGGCCCAGGCGGATGCAGTCAGGGATGCCGATGCCGTCGTAGGCGTTGCCGATGAGGTGCAGGTTGGGCCAGGCGGCGACGCGCTGCCGGATGCGCCGCACGCGGTCGAGATGGCCGACGGCGTACTGCGCCATGGCGCGCGGCCAGCGGCTTACGCGGGCTTCTTCCGGCTCGATGTGCGGGCCGATCACGCGTGGACCGAGGATCTCGCTCAGCTCGCGGCGCGCCGTGGCAACGAGGATGCCGTCGGGCTGGTCGAGCAGCGCGGCGTTGCGGACTCCGCCCAGAAAAGCGCGCAGAACGGCCTTGCCGGGAGCGGTGCGGCCGAGAAACTTGCGGTGCGCGAAGGTGCAGGCCAGCATGGCGCGGCCGGCGCTCGCCGGGACGAGAAAGCCGAAGCCTTCAGGCAGCGGGCCCAGCTTGATTTCGTCGTAGACCAGGTTGACGGTGATGGACGACGAATAGGGAATGCCGGCCAGCTCTTCGGCGAGCTGGGCGTCCACGGTGGCCAGCAGCGTGGATGCGGCCCAGGCGGGCGTGGCTACGATGACTGCGCCGTAGATTTCGCTCGCGCGGGGGTGCGTGATGCGCCAGCCTTCGGGAATGTGCTCGAGCTGGCGCACGGGCGTGTGCATACGGATGGATTGTGGATTGAGCTTTACCGCGAGCGCGTCGATCATCTGCTGCAGGCCGCCGCGAAGGGTGGTGAATGTGCTTCTGCGCGCTGGCCCGCTTGCGGGTGAGCCCGTTGGCCGCGGAACCCTGCGCGCGGCGAGCATGGCGCGGGTGAGCGAGCCGTAATGCGATTCCATTTCGACGAGGCGCGGCAGGACGGCGCGGGCGCTGAGCTGATCGGCCTCACCGCCGTAGATGCCGCTGAGCAAGGGGCCGGCGAGGCGATCGACGGCCTCCGGGCCGTAGTGGCGCTCGACGAGCGCGGCCACGGATTCATCCCCGGCTGCGGGGCGCGGCGGGAGCAGCAATTCGCGCGCCATGCGCAGCTTGGCGCCGAGGCTGAAGAGCGGCGAGAGCGCCGTGGGGATGAGCTTGGTCGGAACGAGAAACATCAGGCCGTCGGGGAGCGGGATGAGCCGGTTGCGGACGACGATCCAGGTTTTACGCGCGGCGTCGTTGGAGGGGATGAGCGCGTCGCCGAGGCCAAGCTCGCGGCAGAGCTCGATGGCGGCGGGCTTTTCGGTGAGAAATGAGTCCGGACCTTCTTCGAGGATTGAGCCCGCGACGCTGCTGCTGGCGATAACGCCGCCGAGGCGGCTGCCGGATTCGAAGAGCGTATAAGAAACGCGAGCTTTTTCCAGCTCATAGGCTGCCGCCAGCCCCGCGATGCCTCCGCCGATGATTGCTGTGCGCATAGCCGGTACCACCATAGGGTAAATGCCGCATGGAGCGCGCATCCTGTGACATTTGTCACGGGCAGCGCCGCGGCGAAAGGCGTATAAACATGGCGGGCACAGGCGTTGCTGGCGCTGCCGTGTGCCTTCTCGGGCTTGAAGGGAATGGATAGAGCCGTATACGAACTGGATACGAACTGGGCCTGAGCGGGGAGCCTGCATGAACGCTGAGCTGATCCATCGGCTGCACTTTGCTTTCACGATCACTTTCCACTATCTCTTTCCACAGCTCACGATGGGGCTGGCGCTGCTGATTGTGGCGCTGAAGACCGCGGAGCTGCGGGCGCGCGATCCGGAGCGCGCGGCGCTGTGGGACAAGGCCGCGCAGTTCTGGGGGCGTATCTTCGGGATCAACTTCGTGATGGGCGTCGTCACGGGGATTCCGATGGAGTTTGAGTTCGGCACCAACTGGGCGCAGTTCTCGCGGGTTTCCGGCGGCGTGATCGGGCAGCCGCTGGCGATGGAAGGCGTCTTCAGCTTCTTTCTGGAGTCGGCGTTTCTGGGATTGTTTCTTTATGGCGGCAAGCGCCTTTCGAAGCGGCTGCATTGGCTCTCGGCCTTCATGGTCTTTGCCGGCTCGTGGATCTCGGGTTACTTCATCATCATGACCGATGCGTGGATGCAGCATCCTGTGGCTTACCAGGCGGCGAATGGGCGCTATGAGGTGGTGAGCTTCTGGCAACTGCTGTCGAATCCGTGGGGGCTGATCCAGTACGCGCACAACATGACGGGCGCGGTGGTTACGGCATCGTTTGTGATGGCGGCGGTGGG
>JASHPD010000185.1 GCA_030038315.1 Acidobacteriaceae bacterium | reverse complement strand
GCGCAGGATCGCGGCCCGACGATGCTCCGCGAGAGCTTTGGCGCGAATGTCTGGGAGCCGCTGCGCGTCATGGCCGAGGAGACGGTCTCGCCGAGCCTCGCCTGGGCCGATCAAACGAGGTGGAATGCCGAAGGCCATATCGCATCCGTGAAGGACGTCAGCGCGCACGCGCTCAGCACGCTTGCCACAAGCCAGGCGGACATCCTTTATATTCATTTGCCCACCCCGCACCCGCCGGCATTCTGGGATCGCAGGAGCGGCAGGTTTGCCGTCGGCGGATCGTATCTCGATGGGCTCGATTACACCGACAGGCTGCTCGGCAAGATTCTCGATCTGCTCGAATCGCAGCCGCGATGGGCGTCAACAACGCTGATCGTGCAGGGCGATCACTCCTGGCGCACAAAAATGTGGCGGCCGCTGCCCGGATGGAGCGCGGAGGATGAGCGCGTCTCCGATGGCGGCCAGTGGGACCCGCGTCCGGCCCTGCTGATTCACACACCGGGGCAGAGCAGCGCGGCAACGGTCACAGCGCAGACCTCCGAGATGCACGTGCATGACGTGGTAGCGGACGAAATCAAGACGATCAGCGAATACCGGCAGGGATCGCGCTGATCTCTGCTCGTGTTTTGCGCGGTGACGCCGCCGGATTCGCCTTCGTCAAAAAAAGCTCTCTTGTCGCCGCATAGATTGTTTCCACTGCCGGGCGCCGGTAATCCCACTTCGGCTCCGGCTTCGGGTGATACACCGCCATCGTCGCGTTGGCTTCATAGAGCAGCACCTGTCCCTGCGCGTTCAGCCCGAAGTCGATGCCGCCGTAGTCCAGCCCCAGCGTCTCCTCGATCCGGCGGAGCGTGCGCATCACCTTAGGCCCGAGCACTCCCGGCATATCGCTCAGAAAGCGCGCTTCTTCGGCGCGATGCTCGGGATGCTCCTCCATATCGGCGGAAAAATAATGGATTTTCCAGTGCTTTGAGATCGCCAGGTGCACGGGATAGAGCCTTCCGCCAACAAACAGAACGCGATATTTGCGCGTGTTGCCATCCGCGCCTTCGCCGTCAAGATACTGCAAAACCAGAAGCTCGTCTCCGGGCAGGCCGTCAACTGCCGCGCTTAGCTCTCCGGCAGCCTCAACGCGAACAAAATTGTGTCCCATGTGAAAGCCCGGCGAGCGCACCAGAAGCGGAAATTGAAAGCCCTGCTCGCGCAGCTCTTGCGCAGCGGTCGCGGCCATCAGGCGCTCGCGCGCAAACATCGCGCTCTGCGGCGCAAGCACTCCGGGAATGCCTCCCAGCCGCCGCGCATTGTCGCAACGGCCCGTCGCAAGCACGCGATCCGGCGGATTGATAACCGGCGCGGAGGAGCGCGCAAGAATACGCTTGACCTCGGCCAGCGCCTCCGCGCGAACATCCGCGTCGCCCACGGCATTCACAATCAGCCGATGATGCGGCAGCGCGATCTCTTCGCGGTAAAGTTCGACCAGAAGAACATAAGTCTGAAAGATCCGGTCGTGAAGGAATCTTTGCACCAGCGAATTGCCCGCATTAACGGAGAGCAGCAGCAGGACCGGCGCAGGCTCACCCTCGCCGCGGTAAGGCAGCGTGACAACAGCGGGCCACTGCATTGCGCGGCCAAGATGCGCAGCAGCGCGGTGCCTGTCGCCGCGCGCGAAATAAGCGCAGTAAAGCCCCGCGTGCGCCGCTTTGGATGCAGGATCGTTGCGCAGCATCTGCCGGTAAAACGCCTCGGCCTCTTCGATTTTTCCTTCGGCAAGAAGCCGTGACCCGGCAGCGCCGAGATCGGGCAGCCGCGCGGCCTTCTGCGCCATGGCAAGCAAATCCGCGCTGAACTGCGGCGATGCGGCGTGCGGCGACGCGGCGTGTAGAGTGCTCATGCGCAATCTCCTTTCCTGCGCGCGTGCAGGCTGCGTCCGATGCGCAGCGTCTCGTTCACCAGCGTGTCGATCTCCGCGTAGCCGGTGCGGTGATTCACAATCGCGGCGCGAATGGCCGTGCGCCCGTCGAGCGACGTGGCCGAGGGAGCAACAAGGCCGGACTCCTGCAATTCGATTACCAGCTCGCGATTGAGCCGGTCGGCCTCCGGCGCGCGATAGCGAAAGCACACAATGTTCAATTCCACGGGAGCCATCAGCTCAAGCTCGGCGCTCGATGTGATGCGGCTCTCCAAGTAGCGCGCAAGCTCGCAGGTGCGCGCTATCGATGCGCCGATGGCCTCTGCGCCATGGACCTTGAAGGTGAACCACGTCTTCAGCGCGCGAAAGCCGCGCGAGAGATCCGGCCCGAAATCGCACGGCCACGGCGAGCCTCCGGCGAGCCCGCGCGCCTCACGCGCGAGATACGCCGCCTGGCACGCGAAGGCTTGCCTGTGCAGCTCTCCATCGCGCACCAGGATGAATCCCGCGTCGTAAGGAACCTGTCCCCACTTATGAAAATCAAATCCCAGCGAATCCGCGCGCTCAATCCCGCGCAGGCGCGGCGCAAGCTCCGGCGCCAGCATCGCCAGCGCACCATAAGCGCCATCCACATGGAACCAGAGTTTTTCGCGCTTGCACTGATCGGCGATGCCGTCCAGATCATCCACGGCGCCGGTATCGACTGTTCCCGCTGTTCCGACAACGAGAAAAGGCGTGCATCCCGCCGCGCGATCCGCGGCAATGGCATCAGCCAGAGCGCGCAAATTCATGCGGCGGCGATCGTCGCTCGGAATCAGGCGCAACGGATCGCTGCCAAGGCCGGCAAAATCCATCGCGCGGCCAATGCAGCCGTGAACCTCCCGCGATGCGTATGCCGTGAGCCTGTGCGAAAGGCTGGAAACACCGAGGCCGCGAACCTGGTGCCCCAGCGCGGCATCGCGCGCAACAAGCACCGCGATGAAATTCGCCATGGACGTGCCGGTGACAAAAAGGCCGCTCGCGCCCGCGGGAAAACCGAACAGATCAGCCATCCATCGCGCGACCTGCCGCTCGACCTCGACAGGAATCTGGTTGCGTCCGCCGGCATTGGTATTCATCGCCGCGGCCAGCATCTCGGCCATCATGCCCACCGGCGTGCCGCCGCCATGCACCCACCCCATAAAGCCGGGATGCGCATTGCCAACCGTGTAAGGAAGAATGTCGGCGAGGAATTCCTCGTGCACCGTGCCAAGATCGGTAGGCGCGAGCGGAAGCCCGCTGCGGAATCGCGCCCGCGTCTGCTCCGGAGCCGGCTGCCACACCGGGCGCCGGCGAATCTGCTCGAGATAATCGAGCATATCGTCGAGCATGACGTGCGCCTGCCGGCGAAAAGCCGGCCAATCCGCCGGATCAAGCGATGCCGCAGAACACGCTCCCACGCTCTCGCGCTCGTGCAGGCTGTCAAGCCGGTCTTCCAGTCTCTCCGCAATCTCCGCTGGGAACAGCATCTCGGCTCACTTCCTCAAACGTGCGCAATCTTCTCCTCGTGCGAGACAGAGACAGATTAAGCGCGAGCCGCAGTTGTTCTTTAGCGTTGCGAGCTGACTTTCCCTGACCACAATGCCAATTCGGGAGAGAATTCTCGAATTCCTGAAATGGCATTGTGCTCAGTCCTATTACGACGTGAGCGCTTCAACAGGCCAGTACGGCCGGTTTGCATCCGCAAGCTCTCCGCTTTCATAGCGATCGTGATGCCGCACCCACGCCATGGTAAAGGGAAGTTCGTCCTCATCGCGCCCTTTGGGGACAAAGTCGAGATAGCTATACGTGCCGACAGTCGTTTCCGTGCCGCGAGCGTAAGCGGAATACGTGTGGAAGATATTTCCATCCTTGTCCTTGTAGAAGACGCTGAATCCGGGCGCTTCCGCGCTGGGAAATTGCGCGAGCTCATAGTTGTACTCCACCTTCCCTTGCGCAATCTGCTCTGGAGTAAAGGATGCGTGGTAGTCGTAGTTGAACTCGCTCCCATAGGACGAAACCCAGTGGAATTTCCATCCCAGGCGCTTCTTGAAGGCTTCGATTTTCGCAATCGGCGCGCGAGAAACAGCGGCAAAGGAAACGTCCCGCTGCGCGAGGTGTACCAGCGCGCCGTCGGTGTGGTCCATATTGAACGAGCAGCTTGGGCAGCCTTCCTGCCACTCCGGCCCGAACATGAAGTGATACACGATGAGCTGGCTTCTCGATCCAAAGAGATCGGCCAGAGTCTTCTTGCCTTGCGGAGAATCGAAGGTGTAATTCTTTTCGACCTTGACCCAGGGCAGTTGCCGCCGTTCTGCCGCAACGGCATCGCTCTCGTGCGTGAGCTGCTTTTCGCGGGCCAGCAGCTTCTTGCGGGCCGCGAGCCATTCCTCGCGGGAGACGATCTTCGGGTTATCGACTGTGCGGGTTGTCATCTTGACTGCTCCTTTCGCTCGGGTTGGAAATGATTTGTGGCCCGGGGGTTGTCTTGCGTGACAATTTTACGGCCAGCGCCGTCAGGGCAAAACCACAGTCACTGTATTTTTGTGGCTTTGCGGAAGATGAGTTTTCTTCCACCCCACGGACGAAGACCTGTCCGTGGGGACCCCGGAGGAAAAATCCACTCGGCAGTTGCGGCTTTCGGGAAGCTTTCCCGTCCTGCCGCTGCGCAAGTTGACAAATGTTACAGATTGTTCAAACTCCATGCGGATATGAGTTCGTAAACTGGAAGATAAGGAGAATCCCATGCCGGAAGTGAATGTGAATCGCCGGCGCTTCTTGCGCCAGAGCTTTGCCTTCAGCGCAGCGGCAGCGCTGAATTTGCCGGGAATGATAGCAAGCGCAATGCCGGTACCCGGCGGCGAGGCCGATCTCCTGATGATCGGCGACTGGGGATGGGATGCGAATGGCCATCCTGAGAATGCCGCCGGGCAGAGAGGCGTTGCGCAGGCCATGCAGCGCTATGTTGCAGACAATCCTCTGCGCACGGACGCGCTGCTCTTCCTCGGAGACAACTGGTATGGCGCGCTCGATGGCGGCGTGAATTCGCCGCGCTGGCAGGCGCAGTTTGAAGATCTTTATCCGGCCGGCATTTTCAATGTCCCGGCCTACGCGATCCTCGGCAACCACGATTACCAGAAGTGGCCTGAGAGCAAGGTGGAGGCCGAGCTTGCCTACGCAAGCACCGGCAAGAGCCGCTGGACGATGCCGTCGCGGTGGTACCGCTTCGAGTTTCCCAGGAAAAATCCGCTCATCACATTTCTTGCCGTGGATACCAACCTGCCGTCGATCGACGGACATCCCGCGAAGGCGCCCAGCTTCAGCATGGAGCCGGAGCTGGTGACGGAGCAGCTTGCGTGGCTGGAGACCGAGCTGAGGCGGCCGAAGGCCACGCCGTTTCTCGCGGTCATGGGGCATCATCCGCTCTACTCCGATGGCCCGCACGGCGACCATCGCCTGCTCATCGAGAGCTGGGACCCGCTCTTCCGCAAATACAAGGTGGATTTCTACCTCGCCGGGCACGATCACGATTTGCAGCACCTGGAGTTTGAGGGGCATCCCACCAGCTTTTTCCTCTCTGGCGGCGGCGGAGCCGATCTCTACAATCTCAAGATCGAGCCGCAGCAGCGCGGCCCGTACGCGCAGAAGGTCTACGGCTTCAGCCATCTTTCCGTGACGAAGAAAGAAGTCACGCTGCGCCATCTCGATAGCAGCGGGCGCGTTCTCCACGCCTTCACCAGGACGCCTTCGGGAAAGATCACGATTTTGAACAGTTAGACTCGCGCAATTCACGGCAATAAACAAGCTGGGCGGCGCACATTGCGCCGCCCAGCTTGTTTTCCGCCATTTTGCGCAAGCATTCTAGAAAAGCAGCTTGAGCGCGAATTGAAGCTGGCGCGATGTCGTTGACGTTGCGGTCAGCACGCCTGCCGTGGGAGAAATCTCCGCATCCGTCGAGGGCTTCGCCGGCGTTGGCCCGGTGCTGAAGACCACCGGATTGGGCGTAGTGAAGTTCGAGTGGTTGAGAATGTTGAAGTATTCGGTGCGAAACTGCGCGCGCAGCCGCTCGCCGATCTTGGTCGTCTTGGCCAGCGACAGGTCCACGTCCGCAAGGCCGGGGCCGATCATCGAATCGCGCGAGACATTGCCGACTGTGCCGGAAGCCGGCGCGAGGAACGCGTTGGGGTTGAACCACTCGCTGGGCGTTCTGGGATAAAGCGTGCCGTGGAAGTCCGGATTCAACTGCGGGCGGATGGGATTGCGCGAATCGCCGTTGCCGCTGGGGTTGTAGCCCAACTGCGGCGAAAAGGGAAATCCGCTTTGCAGCGTGGCAATGCCGCTCAGCGTCCAGCCGTTTGCGATTCTGCGCACGGCCGTATTGGATATCGCCTCGCTGGCAGGCAGATTCCACGTTCCATTGAT
>JASHPD010000184.1 GCA_030038315.1 Acidobacteriaceae bacterium | reverse complement strand
GATCAGAAAAAACGCGAATTCGCGTTTTCACGACTCGCGTCGATACGATTTTCGGAGCGACCAGCGTGCAGTTAGCTCCTGAACATCCGCTTGTGGCTGCATTTACAGCCGAAGATGCGGAGTTGAAGGCGAAGGTGGCGGCGCTGCTTGATGAGCAGAGGATTGCGCGTGAGGCCGGCGACATTGGCGCGATTGAAAAGCACGGCGTTCCGACG
The DNA here is from genome assembly GCA_030038315.1 of Acidobacteriaceae bacterium. Lineage (GTDB taxonomy): Bacteria > Acidobacteriota > Terriglobia > Terriglobales > Acidobacteriaceae > Telmatobacter. The sequence goes on along the minus strand of JASHPD010000184.1, from coordinate 4,092 downwards.
GGGCATTTTGCGATCAATCCGTTCAATGGCGAGCGCGTGCCGATCTGGGTGGCGAATTACATTCTGGCGGACTACGGCACGGGCGCGATTATGAGCGTGCCGGGGCATGATGCGCGCGATTTTGAGTTTGCGCAGAAGTATGGGATTCCGGTGCGGCGGGTGATTGCGCCTGCGGATGCAAATGCCGAGGTGCCGGAGCTGCCGTATCTCTCGGAAGATGGCGTGCTGATCAACTCGGGCGAGTTGAATGGGCTGAGTTGCGAGCAGGTGCAGAAAAAGCTCCAAGGGATTGCAAAAGAAAAAGGGATTGGCGAGGCTAAGATTACGTTTCGCCTGAAGGATTGGGGCGTGAGCCGGCAGCGGTACTGGGGCACGCCGATTCCGATGATTCACTGCGAGCGCGACGGCGTTGTGCCGGTGCCGGATGAGCAGTTGCCGGTGATTCTGCCCGCGCAGGTAGAGATTACGCAGCAGGGCGGATCGCCGCTGGGACGCGTGCCGGAGTTTGTGAACGTGGCCTGCCCGAAGTGCGGCGGGCCGGCGCGGCGCGAGACGGATACGATGGATACCTTTGTGGATTCGAGCTGGTACTTCTATCGCTACACCGACGCGAAGAATGCAAGCGGGCCGTTCGATCCGGCGAAGGCGCAGCACTGGTTTCCGATTGACCAGTACATCGGCGGCGTGGAGCACGCGATTCTGCACCTGATTTACTCGCGCTTCTGGACGAAGGTGATGCGCGATCTTGGGCTCATCAAGAACGATGAGCCGGCGCGGCGCTTGTTCACGCAGGGGATGGTGATTAAAGACGGCGCGAAGATGTCGAAGTCGAAGGGGAATGTGGTTTCGCCGTATGACATGGTTGCGCGCTACGGAGCGGATTCGACGCGGATGTATGCGTTGTTTGCCGCTCCGCCGGATCGCGACCTTGACTGGCAGGAGGATGGCGTTGCGGGTGTGAGCCGTTTCCTGGGGCGCGTTTACCGGCTGGCGATGAAGTATGCGGAGACGGCGCGTTCGGCAAAAGGGCAAAGCGTTGCCGCGCCGAATGGAATTTCGCTCAAGCTGCTGCGCAAGCTGCACCAGACGATCGCGAAGATTACGCATGACTTTGAGGGGCGCTGGCACTTTAATACCTGCGTGGCAGCGATCATGGAGCTGGTGAACGAGATTTCGGCCGCCGATGCTCAGCTTGCTTCCGGCGAAGTGCCTGCGCCGGTGATTCGTGAGCTGTTTACTTCGCTTGTGCTGCTGATTGCTCCCTTTGCGCCCTATATTGCGTCAGAGCTTTGGGAACAACTGGGCGAAGAAGGGGCTGTACTGCGCGCGGCGTGGCCTGTGAGCAATCCCGAGCTGGCCAAAGAAGACGAAATTGAGATTCCGGTGCAGGCGAACGGTAAGCTGGTAAATGTGGTGCGCGTGCCGGCGGGATCGGATGCAAAGGTGATTGAGGTGGCGGCGCTTGCGGATGAAAAAGTCCGGGCGCGCATTGCGGGGAAAACTGTGGCGAAGGTGATCGTTGTGCCTGGAAAAACGGTGAATCTTGTCGTCCAATAGCGTTTCTTCTCACGTTTCCGCGGCGCCGGTGCGTGGAACGCAGTCCTTCGTGGGGCAGATGGCGTGGGTCTGTCGGCGGCCATCGCTTACGGGGCTGGAGGTGGCGTGGCGCTGGCTGATCGGCGCGCCGCTGCTGTGGGTTTGCTGGCAACAGGGTCAGCGCGTGCTGGCCGCTGTGCCGGTGGAGAACACGGGGCTGGCTTCGGTGAACTGGCTGGACCCGTGGACGGCTTCGATCAAGGTTGCCGAATCGTGGGAGCTTTATCAGCCGCATGTTGTTGCCGTGCTGCAATGGCTTTTCCCTGCTGCGGCGCTGGCGTGGATTGTGATCTCCGGCGTTGGGCGCAACCTGGTTTTTAAGCGCATGGAGCCGGGGCTGCGGTTTCGTCCGCTTGCCATGATTGCGCTGCAAGGCGCGTGGCTGGCGCTGCTGCTGGCGACCTGCTGGTCGTGGTGGGCTTCCATCAACTGGGCCGCAGCGAGGCACATTGGCAACGGCGGCGATCCTGACCTAGTGGGCTACTTTATCTGGGTCATCTTTCTTTCGCTGGGATTTTTCTCGCTTTGGGCGCTGGTGAGCTGGGTTGTAACGATTGCGCCGATGCTGGTGCTGCTGGAAAAGCGCTCGGTGCTTTCCGCGCTGGGAGCGAGTTTGCGGCTGGGAAAGACACTTACCGGCAAGCTGGTGGAAATCAACATGGTGATGGGCATCGTGAAGCTGATGCTGCTGGTTGTGGCGATGGTCTTTTCCGCCGTGCTGCTGCCTTTCAGCCAACAGGTGGGCTTGAGCGCGCTCCACGTGGAGTGGGCCATTGTCTCTGTCGGTTACCTCGTTGCCGGCGATTACTTTCAGGTGGTGCGGCTGAAGGGATACGTGGAGATGTGGCGCGTCTATCGCAGCCAGCAGGCACGGTGATTGCGCCTGTTCCGTTGTCCTTCCTAAAAGAGCTTGAGACGAATGACGAAGTATTTCTTCGGATTGTCGTGGATGGCCTTGACTAACTGCTGCGACTCGGCGAGTGTGGCGTCCAGGTGGTCATAGACGGCGCGGTTGACGGCTAGCTGGCCGATGGTTCCTTTGCCTGCGTTGATGCCGGAAAGCAGATTGTTGAGGTTCGTCACGGCGCCGTCTAGTTGCGCGGCGAAGTGGGGATCTTTGGCCAGCTTGCCGAGGCCGCCTTCGCCGTTGTTGATGCCGGCGATGAGCTTGTTGGTGTTGGCTGCGGCAGAGTTCAGGTTGTTGTAGAGCGAGTCGTCTTTGAGCAGCTTGCCGGCGGTGCCTTTGCCCTCGTTGAGGCCGTCGGTAATGTTGTGCAACTGGTCCACCGTGGCGTTGAGCTTGGCGTAGAGCGTGCCGTCCTTGATGAGCTTGCCCAGCGTGCCGTTGCCCTGGTTGATGTTCTTCGTGATAGTTTCGAGATTTGCGGAGAGCTGCGTGAGGTGGTTGTAGAGCTCGGGGTCGTGGAGCAGCTTGCCGGCGGTGCCTTGCGAGGAGTTCAGAGAATCCATCAGCCCGTTGGCCTTCTTCATCAGCGTGGTGGCTTGTTGCAGGGCGTCCTGGCTAGTGTCCACGACTTGTTGAATGCTGGTGACGGTACTCGATGGCAGCTCAGCGTTGTTTTTGGGCTGCGGTCCTGTTGCGTGCTCAGAGGTGATATTGACGTAATTGTTGCCGAGAACGCCGGCCTGCGCGATGGAAGTGACGGAGTCGGTGTGCAACATGCCGATGGCATCCCCGCCGATGCGCATAGTGACTTCGACGGGCGTGGGGTTATGGGAGGGAACGAGCCTGATCTTCGTGATGTTGCCCACGGTAACATCTTCAATGGTGACGGGCGCGCCGCGCGTGAGGCCGGAGGCGCTTACAAAGTAAGTGCGCAGGATGATTTTCTTTGAGAACAGGCCGCCGCTCGATCCTGACATAAGGAAGATCAGGAAGATGAGAATCGCCGCGCCTGCCACGACCAATGCGCCGACTTTAAGCTGGGACCACTGAATCTCTTTGCGGCTTGGCACGATGCTCCTCTTGCGGAACGTTGGACCTACCGTGATGCTTTGAGGATACCAGACGGCGTGCGAGTTGCTTTAACGTCCATCTTCGAGCATTACGCTGGCCATGGCGGCGCTGTTGGAGTGTGTGAGCGAGAGCGCGGAGTTACGTACGCCCATGCGCGCGGCGCGATCTGCGGCGCGGCCATGAAAGGCCAGAGCGGGACGGCCGCCTGGCTCGCGCACAACTTCAATTTCAAGCCAGCCAACGCCCCGGCTGATGCCTGTGCCCAGGGCCTTTGCCCCGGCCTCTTTGGCGGCGAAGCGCGCGGCGAAACTCTCGGCGGCGTTGCGCTTGCGCAGGCAGTAGGCCTGCTCGGCTTTTGTGAAGATGCGGTCGAGAAAGCGCTCGCCGAAGCGATTGACGGAGTTCCGGATGCGCTCGATTTCCACAAGGTCAATCCCCGAGCCGACGATCATGCTTATGACACTACACGATTCCCAGGCCGAGACAAAGCAGATGAGGGCGTTTTAATGACCGTCTGC
>JASHPD010000183.1 GCA_030038315.1 Acidobacteriaceae bacterium | reverse complement strand
GTAGCGTGTCAGCGCCTTCCTGGTCGCGAAAGTACTCGGCGACGGTGAGGCCGGTGAGCGCCACGCGGAGACGCGCGCCGGGCGGCTCGGTCATCTGGCCGTAGACCAGGGCGCACTTGGACTCTTCCCACTTGCCGGGCTTGATGACGCCGGACTCGCTCATTTCGAGCCAGAGATCATTGCCCTCGCGGGTGCGCTCGCCAACGCCGGCAAAGACCGAGTAGCCGCCGTGGTTCTTGGCGACGTTGTTGATAAGCTCCATGATGACGACGGTCTTGCCCACACCGGCGCCGCCGAAGAGGCCGATCTTGCCGCCCTTCAAAAAGGGCTGGATGAGATCGACGACCTTGATGCCGGTCTCAAACATCTCCTCGTGCGTGGACTGCTCGTCAAAGAGCGGCGCGGGACGGTGGATGGGATGGCGCTGCTTTTCGCCCACGGGGCCGAGCTCGTCCACCGGCTCGCCGATGACGTTGAGCACGCGGCCCAGCGTCTCCTTGCCCACGGGCACGCTGATGGGGCCGCCGAGGTCGATGGCCTTCATGCCGCGGACCATGCCGTCGGTCGCCTCCATCGCCACGGTGCGCACGCGGCCCTCGCCGAGGTGCTGCTGGACTTCGAGGACGACGCTGATGGGCGCGGGAACGTCGAAGCCCTCGCTGGTGACGCGCAACGCCTCATAAATAGGCGGCATGGTTGCTTCTTCAAACTGCACGTCCACCGCGGGACCGGAAATCTGGATGACTTTGCCGATGTTTTCTGCCATTCGTTCTGCCTTCTTCAATTCTGATCTTGCTAGTTCAATACCTTGTGCAGTGCTCCACTGATGAGCGCGCCAACTTCTCGATTGACTACATCGGCCTGCTGATCCTGTTTTCGATCCGCATCCGTTATGCTGCCTTGCAGCCGTCCCTCATTTCTGTGCCTCTGGACCTCAGTTTGAGTAAATTGAATCCAATCGGAATACGACCTCAGTGCAGCAACAACCCTGTCATCTCGCAAAGTCCACGCCGCGCAATCAGCGGTATCTATCATCGCATCAGCTTCCGTGGATTTCTTGAAAGACTCCACATAGTTTCCGGGATCGAAATTTTGCAGTGCATCTAGTTCTGCTAATGCTTGTTTTGCTGCAACTCGTTCTCCCGGAGTGATCCACTTCACTTCAACCGTAAACACCACTGCAAATCCAACTACCACTACTACAAATCCGATAAGAATCTTCCGCGTTGTTCCTTTGCTCCAAAGTTCTTTCTGCAAAAGCCCGCGTAGATTCATTTCAATTCCTCACAATGCCGCCGCTCCGCTCACGATTTCGATGATCTCCTTGGTGATGGCCGCCTGGCGCACGCGGTTCATGTGCAGCGTGAGCGAGTCGATCATATCCGAGGCGTTGTTGGTGGCCGAATCCATGGCCGTCATGCGGGCGGCGTGCTCGGCCGCGACGGATTCCGTCATGGCGTGGTAGAGCATGGATGCGATGTACTGCGGGAGCAGCGCCTCAAAAAGCTGCGTAGGCGGCTGCTCGTAGATGTAATCCACGTTGGCGGTGCCGAATTTGCGCGCTTCCTCGTCGGCCTCATGCGTGTCGGCTTCTTCCAGCGGCACGCCGGCGGTCACGGCCGCTTCCGCGGCGCGCTTGCGCTCTTCCGCGCTGGGCTCGGCTGCGCCCGTAACCTGCCGGCTGCCGATCTTGATGAGCGGAAGAATCTTTTCGACGACCACGCGCTGCTGGATGACGGATTTGAATTCGTTGTAGACGATGTAGGCGGCGTCGATCTCTTCGCTGGTGTAACGGTCGATAATGCTCCTGGCCAGCTCGAAGACGCGATCCGCTTCGAGCTTGAGCAACATGCCGGGGTGGTCGCCTGTGAGCTCCACGCGGCTCTTGCGGGGCTGGCGTGCGGCAGGCGTCTCCTCTGTCGCTTCGCTGTATTCAGCAGCGGGAAAACGGCGGCGCATCATGTCGCGCGCCTTGCGGCCCACGGCTTCGATGTCGATTTCCCTGCCGGCTTCGTTCTCTTCGATAAAGTTGAACGCGGCCTTGAGGATGTTCGCGTTGAAAGCGCCGGCAAAGCCCTTGTCGCCGCTGATGACGATGAGCAGGACGCGCTCGGACCGGTCACGGTCTTTGGGGCGCTCGGCGAAGAGCGGATGGCTCAGGTTGCCGGTGGTTTCATCGAAGATGTCAATGCGGCGCGTGAGCGATTCAAGCACGCTCGAAATCATCTTCGCGTAAGGGCGCGCGGAGATGGCGCGCTCCTGCGCGCGGCGCAGCTTGGCCGCCGAGACCATCTTCATGGCCTTGGTGATCTGGCGCGTGTTTTTTACGCTCCGGATGCGCCGTCTTAGATCGAGTACGTTTGCCATTCAGCCGTTCCAGTTCCGTTCGCTTTGTTCACGGGACTCAAGGGACTTTGGGACTAAGGGACTAAAACCCATTCATCCACATTTTTCCAGTCCCTTCAGTCTCCTCGTCCCTTGAGTCCCCGCCGTTACGCCGTGACCGCTTCCTGCTGCTGGGCCTTGAAGTTTTCCTTGTACTCCTTGAGGGCCGCGTGCAGCCGGGCGCGGATGTCGTCGTCGATCTGCTTCTTCTGCGTGAGGTCGGCGATGAGAGCCTGCTGCGCCGACTCGAAGTACTTGTGCAGGCCGTCCTCAAACGGGCGAATCTGATCGATCTTCAGGTCGTCGAGATAGCCCTGCGTGCCGGCAAAGAGCACCACCGCCTGTTGCTGCCAGGTGAGCGGGTGGAACTGCGGCTGCTTGAGCAGCTCCGTCAGGCGCTGGCCGCGGTTGAGCTGCTTCTGCGTGAGCGGGTCGAGGTCCGAGCCGAACTGCGCAAAGGCGGCAAGCTCGCGGTACTGCGCCAGATCGAGCTTGAGCGTAGAGCCGACCTGCTTGACGGCCTTGATGGCCGCCGAGAAACCGACGCGCGAGACCGAAAGGCCCACGTTCACAGCCGGACGAACGCCAGAATTAAACAAGTCTGTCTCAAGGAAGATCTGGCCATCTGTAATCGAGATCACGTTCGTCGGAATGTAGGCGGAAACGTCGCCGGCCTGCGTCTCGATGACCGGCAGCGCGGTGAGCGAGCCGCCGCCGCGCTCCTGGCTCATCTTGGCCGAGCGCTCGAGCAGGCGCGAGTGAAGATAAAACACATCACCTGGATAGGCCTCACGGCCCGGCGGACGGCGCAGCAGCAGCGAAATCTCGCGGTAGGCCATGGCGTGCTTGGAAAGATCGTCGTACATCACCAGCGCGTGCTTGCCGTTGTCGCGGAAGTACTCGCCCATCGCGGTCGCAGCGTAAGGTGCGAGGTAGAGCATCGGCGCGGGCTCCGAGGCCGACGCAGCGACGATGATCGTGTGGCCCATCGCGCCGGCTTCGGTGAGCGTCTGGACGACTTGAGCAATGGAAGAGCGCTTCTGCCCGATGGCGCAGTAGATGCAGATCAGGTCGTTTTTCGCGTTGTTGAGGATGGTGTCGAGCAGCACGGCGGTCTTGCCGGTCTGGCGGTCGCCGATGACCAGCTCGCGCTGGCCGCGTCCAATGGGAATCATGGCGTCGATGGCCTTGAGGCCGGTGGCCATGGGCTCGCGAACAGGCTGGCGGTCGATGATGCCGGGAGCCAGGCGCTCGACAGGCAGCGTGCTGGAGGCGGCGATAGGGCCTTTGTCATCGATGGGCTGGCCGAGCGAGTTCACGACGCGGCCGATGAGCGCTTCGCCCACGGGCACCGAGAGAATCTTGCCGGTGCGCTTGACCTCCTCGCCTTCCTTGAGCTCGGTGTAGTCGCCGAGAATCACGGCGCCCACCTGGTCCTCTTCGAGCGAGAGCGCCAGGCCGGCAACGTCGTGCGGAAAGCTGAGCAGCTCGCCGGCCATGACCTTGTCGAGGCCGTGAAGGCGCGCGATGCCGTCGCCGAGCGAGGTGATGGTGCCGACCTGATCGACCTGCACCTTCGAGTCGTAGTTTGCGATCTGCTCGCGCAGAAGCTGTGTGATCTCGTCTGCTTTGATTTGAGCCATTTGACGTTCCTTGGGGCGGTTAGCCCGCAATCAATGTTTCCTTTAATCTTTCGAGGCGGCCGCGGACGGAGCCGTCATAGACCGTGGAGCCGATGCGCACCACCGTGCCGCCCAGAATCGACTTGTCCAGCCTGAAGGTGGGATGAATCTTCGCTCCGGCCAGTTTACCCACGCCTTCGAGCAGCTTCGTGCGCTCGTCTTCGGGCAGCTCGCGGGCGGTGGTGATTTCGGCCTGGCGAATTCCCTGCCGTTCTTCGAGCTCGGCGCGCCAGGCTTCCGCAACCTCCTTCACATGCGCGATGCGGTCGTGATCGATGAGGACCGCAATGAAGTTGCGCAGCTCCTTTTGCATACCGAGCTTCGTATTCAGCTTGTCGAGGATGGCGACCTTCTCGACGGCGGGAACAGCCGGATTCTCAAAAACGGCGCGCAGCTCCGCACTTTCATTCCATGCGAAAAGGAAATCACTCAACTGGCGGCCGATAGCCGCGGTGTCGAGCTTTGCCGACGCAACAACATCGGCAAAGGCGCGGGCGTAACGGGAGGCAAATGGCGCGGGCATCAGCGCTTCCCTCCCTCGCCGGCGTGGGCAACGAATTCTTCAATCAGCGCGCGGTCGTTTTCAGCGGTGAGCGTGAGCTGCCTGACGGCCTGATCGATGGCCAGATCGGCGGCAAAGGCCTTGAGGCCGCGCTGCGCCTGGGCGGCGGCAACGGCAATCTCCTGCTCGGCGGCGGCGACAATGCGCGCGCTCTCCTCGCCGATCGTGGACTTGATGCGCGCCTCGTCCTGCGTCATCTCCGCCTCGACCTGGGCGCGAATCCTGGCAATCTCCTCGTCCAGCTTTGCAAGCTGCGCTTCCACGGCGCTGAGCCGGGTGTTGGCGTCCGCGGTGGTCCTGCGCGCCTCTTCCAGATTCCGCTTCAGCGTCTCGCGGCGCTTGCGCAGGGCCCTGGGCAGGAATTTGACCAGCGGAAAGACGATGGCGAAGAGAATAATGAGCGTGTTGATCCACTCGAAGATGCGGGCGCTGGTGTCAACGTCCAGCCCCAGCGCCTTGCCGATGGAAGCGACCAGCCGGGTATGGGTAAAGGCGTCTCCTTCCTCTGCGCCCGCTTTTTGAGGCTTAGAGGATGGATGGGCCGCGGGCTCTGCCGCGGATTGCGGCTGCGCGGCAGGCTCCTGCGCAACGGCGCGGGCAGGCGCGACGGCGACCGCATAACCGAACGCGGGCACAAGCGCGAAAGAAAGAAGCGGAGCGGCGAGGGATTTCAACCTGAGTCTCAACGCGTCCCTCCGGCAGCCAGCGGCAGAACAGCGCGAACGACCCGGCCGGCCAGCTCGCCGGACGAGGCCTGGATCGCCTGGCGGGCGGTTGCGGTTTCCGCTTCCATGCCGGCCCGGGCCTGTGCGACCTTAACGCCGGCGGCCTTGCGGGCCTCGTTCACGGCAGCGTCGCGCTCGGCAGTCCACTGCCGGATGCGCTGCTCGCGGGCCTTGAAGATTTCGGCGCGGGCCTGGCGGAGCTTTTCGGCGTACTCCTGCGCTCGCTGCTCGGCGCGGGCAATGGCTTGATGCGCATCTTCCACGGCGCCGGCGGTGCGGGCGCGGCGCTCGGCCAGCGCGCGGCCCAGGGGACGCTGGACAAGAAATTGATAGGCCAGGACAAGCGCGATAAAGAGCAGTATGGTCGGTATGGCTCCGAGCATAAGTGTCCCGACTTGTTGAAGAATTGCGTCCATACTGGATTCAGTGTTCGATCAGGCGGCCGGATACATCAGCCGGGTTAGGATGGAACAACATTCTCTTGTACCAAGGCTGGACCGCTCAAGTCAATGCGTGGGGACACTTTGGAAGACAAATTGCTCAGACGGCTGCGGAGAGGGTATTTCAGGATTTTCAGGAGGCAAAAATTCCGCAAAATTCCGCTTGCTTTTGGGACGAATCGGCCTACACTGAAATTACCACCTAGACCCGGTTCAGGGTCCAGCGGGCAGTCGGCTTCGGGAATCCCTTCCACTCCCTGGCAGGCTGCCCGCCTCTTACTTTCAGGGGTCAGAAGCCAGGGATCAGGGGTCAGCCGGAGTACGTTCCGGCCTGCCGCGAATTCCCCGGTCCAAAATTTCAGGGCCCAAGCCGCAGGGTGTGAGGGACTTGGGCCCAGGAAGCGACCTACTTTGTCGCGTTGCTGATGAAGTCGGCCAGGTCCGCCTTGAGCTTGTGCAGCGCCGCCGTGTTCAGGTAGATCATGTGGCCCGAGGGATAGTAGCCGAAGTGGATGTTGCCGCGCAGCTCCGGCGGAAGCTGCATGTGGTCAATGTCATACTCCGTGATGAAGAACGGCGTGGCCAGGTCAAAGTAGCCGTTGGCGGAAAAAACCTGCAAATGCGGGTTCTTGCGAATGGCGCTGGCCAGGTCGGCGGCCACATAGGGCACAGACTGCTGTCCGCCGCGGCCGCCAAAGCCGCCGCTCGTCGGGTGATGGTGCCAGTCCCACTCGCCGATGGTTTCGGCGCTGGGGCGATAGGTGTCCGTGGTGTCGTACTTCAGCTCGCTCTGGAGGTAATCGTGGAGCGCGCCGATGAAGGCTCCGCCAATGCCGGTGTCCGAGGGATCGTAGCTGGGAAACTCGCCGGCGGAGTCCACGTCCTCGCCCTCGAAGCGCATATCGTAGCGGCCGAGCGTGAGCCCCTCGTCGCGGAGAACCTCCTTGCGGAAGCGCGTGGGGCTGACGCGGAGCTTGGCCTCTTTGACGTAATCCACGCTCAGGCCCGTAAAGTGGCTCACCTGCTGGGCAACACTGTCGAGCTGGTCGGCGGGGAGCTTGTCGCCCTGGAAAAGCGCGGCGGCGTAAGGCCCGGCGGCAAACTCGCGCGCCTGCTGCACCCAGTCGGCCAGGCTCGCGGGCTTGTTGGGAATCTTATTGAAGTACCAGGCCGCGGCGGCGTAGCTTGGCAGGTTGCCGATGTACGTCATGTCGTAGCCGGGCGACTCGATGCCGTAGTTCAGGATCGAGGAAATCAGCACCACGCCGTTCAACTGGATGCCGTCGTTGCCGAGCATGTCCGCGAGCGCGGCGGAGCGTGTGGTGCCGTAAGACTCGCCGATGAGGAACTTGGGCGAGTTCCAGCGCTGGTTGACGGTGATGTAGCGCGAAATGAAGCGGTCAAAGGCGTGCAAATCCTGATCGACGCCGGCAAAATCCTTGGCGGTTGCCTTGCCCACGGCGCGCGAATAGCCGGTAAGCGGCGCATCGATAAAAACAAGGTCCGTCTTGTCGAGCAGCGAGTCCTGATTCTCGACAAGCTGGAACGGCGGGCCGGCGGTCGCCTTGGGGCTGTCCGTCACAACGCGAACAGGGCCGAATGAGCCCATGTGCAGCCAGAGCGTGGCCGAACCAGGACCGCCGTTATAGAGGAAGCTCACCGGCCGCGTCTTTGCGTCGGCGCCGTCGAGCGTATAGGCAACATAAAAGATGCTGCCGTAGGGCTTGTCGTCCTGGTCGCGGATGAGCAGCGTGCCGGCGGTTGCCGTGTAGTTGAGCTGCTTGCCGTCGAGCGTGATCGAGTGGTGCGTGACGGAAGACTTTTCCGGCGGAATGGGCGTGGATGCTTCCGCCTGCGCCTGAGGGTGGTCCTGATGAGCTTCAGGATTCTGGTGCTCCTGCGCCCAGGCCGCACCGCTGAATACGCTGAGGGCAAGGATTGCCCCGAATACACCGAATCGACGCACTGACTTCATCCGTATAAGCCTCCGACATGCTCCGATGGAACAGCTAGGCGGCGCGGGAAACGACCGCCTGAGATGAATGGATGATACATGGACGGTTGCTGAGGCATGAAAGACGCACGCCCCGATCAACCGCTCAGTGCTTCTCCGGCGGCGGAATCAGCCCGTGACCTCGCAGCCATGTTTCGAGCAGCTCCGGCCACTGGTCGAGCGATGGATCGCCTTTGCCCAGCCCGGAGCCGTGCGCGCCGTGCTCAAAGATATGCGCTTCGACGGGAACGCCGGCCTTGAGCAGCGCCTCATAGAATCGCAGCCCCTGCTCGATGGGCACGGTGTGGTCGTCGGCGGTGTGATACCAGAAGGTCGGCGGCGTGTCTTTCGTCACAAAGAGGTCCGGCGAATACTCCTTCTGAAACTCCGCGCAGCGGTCCATGATGTTCATGATCTTGCAGTAGGTCAGGTGCGAGGTGTCGGGCGACATGGCGCCGATCCACGGATAGCCGAGAACAAGATAGTCGGGACGGCTGGAAACCTGCTCGATCGGATCGCTCGACTGCGGATTGCCCGGCACAAAGCGCGTGGCCGCAAGCGCCGCCAGATGGCCTCCGGCGGAAAAGCCGATTATCCCGATGCGATGCGGATCGAGGTGGTAGTCATCGGCGCGAGCGCGCACAAGCTGCACGGCGCGGCGGGCGTCGTAGAGCGGCACGGGAAAAAGATACCCGTTGCTGCCGAGGCGGTATTGCAGGATGAAAGCCGTAAATCCGCGCGCCGTAAACCACGCGGCCACATCGCGCCCTTCGAGATCGGCGGCGAGAATCATGTGCGAGCCGCCGGGAAGGACTATCACCGCGGAGCCGTTGCCCGTGCCGGGGCGGGGATAAAAGATGGTGAGCGTGGGAATATCCTCGCAGGCTTTGCCGTGAGCCATCGGCGCATCGCCTTGCCACAAACGGATGGTCTGAATCCCAAGGAAGGCATTATCCTGGCCAGCGGTAGTACATGGACCTTTGGGCTCTTGCGCTGAGACTTGCGCAACGACAAAAGTAAGCAGTGTCACCAACAACAACCAGCGAAAAGACTTCATCCCCAACCCCTGTTCCAGTTTCGAAGTGATTCTAACAAGCGCATGTATGTACCAATTTCTCCCTGCGGAACACGAAGCATTCCCCCACTGAGCAAATGGCGCCGAAGGCGCAGTCCGCTGCACGCGCA
>JASHPD010000182.1 GCA_030038315.1 Acidobacteriaceae bacterium | reverse complement strand
CGGTCGTGCCAGCTCAGGCGGTCTTCGTCGAAGACCGACCAGACCATGCCGAGGCCAACGGGAGCCATCGACAGAACCATGGCGGCGAGGCGGCGGCGGTGCTGCTCGGGCGTGGGGATGCACTCGTCGAAGGTGCAGAGCGAGAGCCCGGCGTAGCGCATTCCCAGCGTGGGCATCGACATGAGGCTGAAGAAGGCGTGGTAAGCGAGGCCGACAGCCACTAAAATGCCTGCTCCGAGAACCTCCGCCGCGCGCAGGGCCAAAGTGTGCTGCATTCCGAGTGCCAGTGAGAGCCAGAGGAAGGCAGCAACGGCGAAGATCAGGGAGCCATCGACAACAGCGGCCATGAGGCGGTGGTTGAGCGGAGCCAGCTCGGGGCGATTGGCCGCGTCCCCCGGCACGGCGCGGGCAACCGGCTCGGCGGGCGCGTCGAGCTTCATGCCGGCCCACTTGGCGGTGGTCCAGGCTGTGTTCCAGGGAACGGCGTTGGCGGGCTCGGCTTCGCGCTCGACTGCTTCCGTGAGCGCGGGCGGAACGACTCCCGGCGCGGGAGCCTCGGTCTGGATCGAGCCGGGATCGACTTCAAAGATGCTGAGCTGTTCGCCGGGCTCGGGTATGGCGACTTCGGCGAGCCGCGGCCGGATGCGGCGCGTGGCCACGATCTCGCGCGGGAAGGCGATGAGGTTGGCGTGGATGGGGAGGGCTTCGATTTCCACCGGCTCGTCGCTGTGCGTAGGCTGCTCCGCGGGAGTCCACCAGTCTTCGGCGACCAGCTCGAAAGGCTCCGGCTCGCGGCGCGCGGAGCGCACGGGCATGTCGGCGTCCCAGCGGATGTGGACGACCTGGCCGGCGCTGTCTCTGGCGTCGGTGATGGGGCCGGTGGCGGCCTGGGGTGCGGCGATGGGCGCGATCTCCGGCTCAGGGATTGCCGCGGCGGTCATGCCCTGCTCCGTGATGCCTTGCTCTGCGATCTTCGGTTCAGCAATCTCCGGCCTGGCGATAACCGGCCTGGAAAGGATCGGCTGTGCGGCGCGGGCCTTAGATGCGGAGACGCGGTCGCCGGCCCAGTCCCACTCGGGCGCGGCGGGCTGAGCTGCCGGCGGGACCATCGGGATTTCCATCTGGCGCGTGGCGGCGCTGATGGAGACGACCTCAGCCGGCGGCTGCTCGACGGATGCGGCGTGCAGCCCGGCGAGCGCGGAGTGAGCCGCGGACTGCGCTTCCATGGCGACCTGCGTGGCGATCTCGGCGGCGCGGACGGCCATGCGGGCCTCTTCGGCCTGCATCTGGCTGTAGCTCTTGGCCTGGGCGTAACGGGCGGCGACGCGCGCGGCGGCCTCTGCGGCGCGGCTGTTGCCGGGCGCTACGGGCTGCGGCTGCGCGGGAAATTCGGCTGGGTTGCCCTTGCGATTCTTGTGTTCCGCCAGGCGGCGATGCACTTCCTCCCGCCACGCGGGCGGTACAGGCTGGCCTAGTGTGCTCACTCGGTGTATCCCTTCAAATTGCGCCTCATCGCTGCTGATCGTTCTCCTGGTCCTGACTCTTCTGGTCCTGAGTTGATCTTCTGAGCCGCCGTCTTGTCCGCCCCGTGGGGCAAACGTTGCCCGTTTTGAAAGGTTAGAGTTCGCGGAAAACAGGATCGTCCGCGCCGTAGGGCCGTTCGAGGGCGAATCTGCGGCGTGGTTGCCGAGCCGGATTTTTCCTGTTGCCAGAGCGGCGTGAAATCCGTCCTAACTCCCAGAGCCCGCATTTGCTATGCTGAGCCTTGGTTGTGAGGATGCTCCCACGCAATTTTTGGTTTATCACGCTGTTAGCCCTCTGTCACCCGCTACTTAGGGGGCAGGCATTAACCAATGCGTTACCTCCCTCGCAGCCGGTGGCCGCGCGGACGCAATCCCAGGCCGATTCTTCTTTCTCCGCCGGTTCTTTGCCCGACGATCCCGACCAGGAAATGATGCCGGTGGCCAGGCCCGAGCCTAATCCTCCGGGCGGGACGCCGGTGAGCTGGCAGGCCGACCGGCAGATCTGGGTGAACAAAACCGCCACGCTTTACAACGTCACCGAGTTCCGCTTCCGCAACTACATCCTGAGCGCGGACAAGGTGGTCTATCACCAGGACACGAGCAATCTGGAAGCCGACGGCCACCTGCGCATTCTCGGCGGGCCGGATGACATCCTCCTGACCGCCGACAGCGGCGAGATGAACCTGAACGCGCACACCGGGCGGTTTTATCACGCCTCGGGGTCGGTGGGCGTGCGGCGCGCGGGGCAGTCGGTGGTCTACACGACGACGAACCCGTTCACCTTTACCGGCCGCGTGCTGATCGAGGACGGGGAAGGCAACTACCGCATCGTGGATGGCTCAATGACCAACTGCCGGCTGCCCAAGCCGGACTGGAAGATTCTGGCGCAGTCGATCCACCTTGAGGACGATCGCGCCACGACGAAGAATGCTTATTTCAAGCTGCTCGGGGTTCCGATCTTTTACCTGCCGTGGCTCTCGCACCCGACGAACGAGAGCAGCCGGGAGAGCGGTTTTCTTTTTCCCGTGATTCCATCGAATTACAACTCGATTCGCGGCTATACGACGGGCGAGCAATTTTATTGGGCGATCAACCGCAGCATGGATGCGGTGATCGGCGCCGAATACTACTCCAAGCGCGGCTTTGCGCCGAACGGGGATTTCCGCTACAAGGGATTCGGCTTCGACCACTTCAATGCGCGCTGGAATGGCCTGATCGACCGCGGGTTTGATGAAGTCGAGAACGGGCAGACGGTGCATGTGAACCAGAGCGGCGCGGATGTGGTGGCTCTCCTGCACAGGAGCCTTTCCAACGAAACGTACATCGCGGGCGACGCCGAATATCTTTCGAGCTACACCTACCGGCTGGTCTTCACCGACCAGTTCTGGCAGGCCATCGACTCGAGGATCAAAAGCGACATCGGCATCACGAATACGCACAACGGCTTTGTGCCTTCGGTCGACCTCTATCGCATTGAGAACTACGCCAGCACTGCCAATGGCGATGAGACACGCATCCTGAAGCTGCCAAGCCTGCGCTACGACGTTCTGGACCGCCCGCTGGGAGACAGCGATTTTTACTGGGGGATGGAGTCTTCGCTCTCGCACCTCAGCCGTTCCGAGCCCGGCTTTCACGCGCACAATGAGGGCCGCTTCGACTTCTACCCGCACATCTCCATGCCGATCGTCGCCGGCGGGTGGAGCATTGTGCCGGAGGCGGCGTTTCGCGAGACCTACTACACCGGCAGCCAGGTTCCGAACCTGGGCACGGGCCTGAGCATCTTTGGCGTCGGCGTGCCGTCCGTGAGCCATCAGCCGCTGAACCGCATCGATGCCGAGGCTTCGGTGGACGTGCGCCCGCCGGCGGTGGAGCGGGATTTTGCTTTTAAGAACTTTACCCTGCGCCATGTGATTGAGCCGGAGCTGGCCTGGCGCTTTGAAGGCGGAATCGGGCCAAAGGAGCGCGACGTTCTGCTCTTTGACACGAACGACATTGCGGCCAACGACGATGAAGTGGGCTTCTCGCTCACGCAGCGCTTTTACGTCAAGCCCGCGCACCCCAAACCCTGCGCCGCCGGGCCCGTGGATGCGAAGGCCGGCAAGCCGGCGGACGGAAGCAGGCCGGAAACATCCACATGCCCGCAGCAGGCTCGGCAGTGGGCAAGCTGGCAGATTGCGCAGCGCTACTACCTCGACCCCGATTTCGGCGGCGCGCCGATTTCCGGCCGCCGGAATGTCCTGGATTCAACCCTGGACCTGAGCGGGATCACGTTTCTGACCGGGCCGCGGGAGCTCTCGCCGGTCATTTCGCGGATGCGCTTTGAGGCGGTTCCCAATCTGCGGGTCGAGTGGGACCTGGACTACGATCCCAAAGCCGGCCGCCTGAGCTCGGACAACATCTTTGCCGGCTACAGTTGGGGCATCGCCACGCTCGGCGTGGGACACTCGCTGCTCAACGCCGTAGACGAGCAGAACAGCACAAGCAGCACCAGCGCTACAAACAGCGCAACCACGGCCACGCTGCTCCAGAGCCAGCAGATCAATCCATTTATCGAGATCGGCAAGCAAACCCGCGAAGGCTTCAACCTCGCTGCCAATGCCGGTTACGACCTCGTCCACGATTCTCTCAATTACGCCGGCATCCTGGGCGTTTACAACTGGAACTGCTGCGGCATCTCGCTCGGCTACCGCAAGCTCGACCTGGGCCCGCTGCGCGGCGACGACGTGACCTACCTTTACAGCTTCACCTTCGCCAACTTCGGCTCCCTGGGTAGCGTCCGCCACTCCACAACCATCTTCCGCGATCCCACGCAGCCGCCGCCGTACTAAGGTTTGCGCTGCTTAAGGTTTCTGCCGTCCCAAATTACAAAATACAAAGGATTTAGGACCGTCCGAGGTACGTTTTCCCATTTTTTCTGAGCTTCCGCTCATGTTCCCGGCCGATCGGCCGATATACCCCTCAGATGCGCTACCGCGCTCTGAGGATTTTCCAATGAAACTCTCCGGGATTTCGCTTCGCAAGAAGATCGGCTCCCTTGCCGTGCTTGCCTTTCTGGCCGTTGCCACCGTTTCCGCTCACGCCACCGAACGCGCTGTGAAGTCGCGCGTTGCGCCGATTTATCCGGAGCTGGCCAAGCGCATGAGGATTTCCGGCGTGGTCAACGTGGATGCCACCGTGGATGCTGACGGCAAAGTGACGGACGTGAAGGCGACAAACGGCAACCGCCTGCTCGAAGGCGCCGCGGAAGACGCCGTGCGCAAGTGGAAGTTTGAATCCGGCAGCGGCACGGACGTAGTCCACGTGGCGATCAACTTCCAGATGGATCAGTAAAAAACGGTCGCAACCCAAACGCGAAATTGCGGAATTTGAAAAGGCGAGCCGTGAGGCTCGCCTTCTTTTTGCCGGCTATGGCTCGGTTCATCTGCGCAACGGATGAACCGGCAGAACGTTCGCTTCAACGGATGACGGGAGCTGAAGGCTGAGGCGGCTGTCCCTGGCCGGGGAGTAGTCCGGTCGTCGGGGACTGGGCCCAGTCGCGGGCACGATCAAAGTAATCGCGGGTGCCCCAGACGTTGCGGTTCCAGGCGTCTCCGATCGCCGCGAACTGCTGGCGGGCCACGGCGGAGTCCTGAAATTTCCAGGCCATGTATGCCAACTGGTTCTCAGGGAACCGCGCTGCACCGTACTGCGCAACGAGTGCCTGGTAGCCGCGCTGCAGGCGCTGCCAATCCATTTCATGCGCGGGGAACTCATCGTCGCCGCGCTTGATGAGATTGGTCCCGATCTCGAAGTAAAGAATATCGCCGTCATCGCCTCCGACGGCGTCGGCGGAAGCGCCGGCAAAGCTCGATGCCTCGCCGGCGCGGCCGTACCACTTGGGAAGCAGGTAGTTGGCGTACTGGAGATAGAGGTAGTAGTAGCCGGGCTCAAACTTGATGCCGTCGTCCAGCACCTGCTGCATCCGCCCGCGGTCCCAGCCCTGTGCAAGGCCCACGGCCATCATGGCGGAATACCACTCCGGGCACATGACGTGCATATCCTGTGCGCCTTCGAGGACGGACTGCGCTTCGCCGATGCGCTCGTGGAAGAGCCGCCATCCATCCGGCGTGACTGTGTTCACGAATCCGTGGCCGCGCGCCACCCATGCCCAGCGCACCAGCGACGTGGCCAGCGCAACCCGCGCCGTGATGGAGTTGGGGCTCCGGCTCACCCAGTTCCGCAGGTGCGCAATGTGCTCGACACTGTCCTGCTCGGTCTGCTGAGGCGCATCGAGCGCGGTGTAAAAGATGCGAAGCTGCCATTGGCCGCCGGGAAGACGAGTCTTCTCAGTGCGAAGATGGTCGGCGGTCTGGTCGAGATCGTCGAATTTTTCGGCGATGAGGCTGGCCTGAAGATCGCTCTCCCACTGGCCGAGTTTCTGCGCGGGAACCGCGGCTTGTGCCAGAGAGGTGTGCGGCGCAGTCCATGCAAGCCCAAAGGCCAGCAAGGCAACGGCAGGTGGAGAGACAAGGCGGACAGAAAACCGGCTCGGCATATAGATTCCTCCGAGTCTGCACAGCATGTGCCAACAGCGTAGCGCGTTTTGCCCGCCGCGGCAATTTGGCCGGCGCAGAAAAAGCGCCGCGCGGGAACTGCCTGCGCGCGATTCCGCCCGTATCCGGCTCCGCCTATATCCGGTCGTCGCCAACCGGATCGAGCATCCGCCAGAGAATCAAGGCACAAAAAAGCCCGGAGCAGATGGCTGCTCCGGGCGGTGAGAAAGTAAATCTCAGGCGTGGACGGTGCGGAGCGAAAGCGAAGACTGGGCTCCGGTGACGCGGCCGCCGCGCTGTGCGTCGCCGCCGAGGTGGAACTGCTTAATCATCTCGTCCAACTGGTTGGCGAGCTGGGCCAGATCGCGCAGCGACACAACGGATTCTTCGAGGCTGCGCGAGTTTTCGACGGCGAGCTTGGAGATCTGGCCGGCCGAGGCGGAGATTTCGCCGGCGGCGGATGTCTGCTGCGTGGCCGCGGCGGCGATGAGCTGAATCTGCTGCTCGACCTCGCGCGAGGAGACGATGATCTCTTCAAGGCTCTTGCGGGCGCGGCCGGTTTCGCCGAGTCCGGTTTCGACGGCGGTCCTGCTCTCTTCCATCACTTCGAGCGTGGCCCGGGTTTCCGCCTGGATGCTCTGGATGGTGGAGGCGATCTCCCCGGTGGCGTCCTTGGTGCGCTCGGCCAGGCGGCGAACCTCGCCGGCGACGACGGCAAAGCCGCGGCCGTGCTCGCCGGCGCGGGCGGCTTCAATGGCGGCGTTGAGGGCTAGCAGGTTGGTCTGCTCGCTGATCTCCTGAATGACGCTGACCACCTTGCCGATCTCCTCCGAGCGCCGGGCCAGGGAGTTCATCTTTTCCGCAACTGAGCCGGTGGCTTCGGAGATCTTCTCCATGGTGTGCGCGGCGGCCTGCATCACGGCTCCGCCCTGGTCGGCGGTTTCCGCCGAGATGCGGCTGGCGTTGGCGGCGTGCTCGGCGTTGCGGCCGATCTCGCCGATCGTGGCGGTCATCTCCTGCGCGGCGGCGGCGATCTGGTTGGTCTGGCTGGACTGCGTCTGCGCGTTGCCGGAGACCTGCACAGACTTGGCGCTGATCTCGCTGGTCGAGTTGGTAAGGGTTTCGGCGCCCTGCGCGACGGCCGTGAGCACGGTGCGCATGGATTCAACGCAGGTATTGAGCGCCATGCCCAGGCGGCCGATCTCGTCCGAGCCGGTGAGGTCGGCGTGGACGGTCAGGTCCTTGGCGGCCATCTGCTCGAGCGCTGCAATGCCGGTGGCGATGCGCGGAGCGATGAGCGCGGTGAGGATGCGGCCGATAATGGCGCAGAGGACGATGATGAAGACCGTGACGCCGAGGTTGATCCAGGTGGCATTCTGGGTGGTGTGCGCAGCCGAGCTGACGCTTGCCGAGCCTTCATTGATGTCCATGCTTTGCAAATCCTGCATGGTTTTCAGGGCGTTGTTGTAGAGGTTGGTTGTCGCGTCGGAGGTCAGAGTGTCGAGCGCGGCGCCGGTGTTGTTGGCTTCGATCTGCGAGATCCCCTGGTTGCTTTTAGCCATGTAGTCGGCCCACTGCGTGCGCGACTTGTAGTAGAGATTGCTTTCGGCCGACGAGGCGAGCAGCGTTGCGTATTTCTTCGCGGCCGCTTCAATGGAGTCCAGAGCCGCCTGCCGCCGCGCTTTGTGGTCGGCGATGCAGGAGGGGTTCGGGCAGAGCAGGATTTCGAGGTCCTCGCCGTGAACCGATTGCATGGCGGAGCGTGCCTCGTTGACCTGCACCATTGCGGGAAACGAATGTGCATTCACCTCCGCGCTGCTGGAGGCGATGGAATGAAAGGTGAAGAAGGTGTAGACGCCCAGCAGGACGCACAGTCCGCAGACCATGCCGAAGGCGTAGACGAGCTTGGTGGAAACAGGGAGATCGCGGAGATTCATGACAATGCCTCATGACTGCAAGGAGCAGACACTTTGTGTCATCGGCCTGCGGAAAGAGGACTTGAGCGTTGTGTACCGGGTTTTGGCAGAGGATTAAAGAGATTCAAGAGATTTGGACATCACAATGCAGTGGCAGGGCTGGTTGCCGGCAAT
>JASHPD010000181.1 GCA_030038315.1 Acidobacteriaceae bacterium | reverse complement strand
TCGATACAACCGCCGCCAGTCAAATACCTGGTGGGAGTTTACTCCCTCGGCCTGTGCCACTCGCGCCACGCTCATCCCAGGTTGCAGCGTCAACTCCACGATCCGACGCTTCTCCGCTATCGTCCTTCGTACTCGCATAAACGAATCGTCGGAAATGACGCGATACGGAAGCAAGTGGGCGGGGGTGGACGCTTACGTTGCTGTAGAGCGAAGCCACATTCGCTAAGTGGCTTTTTCCTTAAAGAAAAAGCCACCTTGCACCACGCTTAAAATGCCTCATACGAACTGGAAAACTGCTCTAGAACTCCTCGTGCATGTCCACTGCCGGAAGAACATCCTTCTCGCGCGCAAACCAAACGTAAAGCGTGGGCAGCAGGAAGACGCTCAGCAGCAGGTCCGTGATCAGGCCGCCGACGATTACGATGGCGAAGGGCCGCTGTGAGTCGGAGCCGATGGCATGGGACAGCGCCGCGGGGATCAAGCCCAGCGTAGCAACCAGCATGGTAATCATGATGGGCCGCAGCCTGAGCACCGCGCCTTCAATCGCCGCCTCGTGCACATGGTCCTGGCCGGATTCTTCCATGCCACGCCGTCTGGCGCGAATCTGGTTGATGTATTCGAGCATGATGACGCCGGTCTGCACCGAGACGCCGAAAAGCGCCAGCATACCAATGGCTGCTGAGACGCTGAAGTTCGTGTGCGTGGCCAGGAGCGCCAGCAGGCCTCCCATGGGAGCCAGCAACACGTTGACCATGATGAGCATGGCCCACTTGATGGAGCGGAACATCGAGTAAAGGATGAGGAAGATAATGAGAATGGTGATCGGGGTTACGATCGCCAGGCGGGCATCGGCGCGCTGCATACTCTGGTATTCTCCCGCCCATACCATGTGATAGCCGCGCGGCAGCTTCACCTGCTCATTCACTTTTTTGATGGCTTCTTCCACAGTGCTGCCAAGATCGCGGCCGCGCACGCTGTACTTCACGGCGATATAGCGCTCCTGGCCTTCGCGGTAGATCTCCTCGGCGCCGTCGTCGGTGTTGACCTTGGTGAGCTGCGCCAGGGAGACGCGTTCGCCGGAAGGCGACAGGAGGCGAATGTTTTCGATCGCCTCTCGCGTGTCCCGGTACTGCTTCTGGTAACGCAGCACAACGTCATATTGCGCCTCGCCCTGCAAAAGCTCTGAAACCGTTGATCCGCCGACTGCTGTCTGAATCGCATCCTGCACATCGGCAACATTGATGCCAAAGCGCGCACAGGCCTGGCGGTCAACGACAAACGTGAGGTTCGGCTGGCCGATGAGGCGAAAAAGTCCCAGATCTTTAACGCCGGGAACATTGCGCATGACGTTCACGACCTCATTGCCTTTTTCTTCCAGCGTGCGCAGGTTGTCTCCAAAGATTTTTACTGAAAGCTCACCCTTCACGCCGGAGACGGCCTCTTCCATGTTGTCTTCAATCGGCTGCGAAAAGCCCCAGATGACACCGGGAATCGTCTCAAGCTGCTTGTTCATGGCGGCGATCAAAGCATCTTTGTTTTGATGAAAGACGGGCCGCCATTCTTCTTTCGGCTTCAGGTTGATGTTGTATTCGGTATCGAAAAATCCGGTCCAATCGGTTCCATCATCGGGGCGGCCGATCTGGTCCACAACATTGATGACTTCCGGAAATGAGGCCATGATGTGGCGGGCCTGCGTGGAGATGCGGTAACTTTCATCCGGCCCGGTGGAGGGTGCGAGCGTGCCGCGCGCCCAGATTGCGCCTTCGTCCAGATGCGGCAGGAACTCTGAGCCGATGACGCCGCTGAGGCCCAGGTAGAGCGTAAGCAGAAGACATGCAGCCCCAACAGCGACAGTCAGCCAGCGTTTGTTAATTGACCAGCGGAGCGCCGTGCGATAGCGCTCAGTGAGCCATATCATCGCGGGGTTGTACCACTCTTTCGCGCCCTTGCGGAACAGGAGGCTGGCAAGCACCGGAGCAATCACGATGGCGAAAAGCATGGCTCCGGCCAACGCAAAGCCGACCGTCCACGCCATCGGCCGGAAGAGCTTGCCTTCTACGGATTGCAGCGTATAGATCGGCAGATAGGCGGCAATGATAATCGCTACCGCGTAGAAAACAGGGCGCTGAACCTCTTCAGCCGCATCGCGGATCTTCTGCATCGGTGTGCGTGAGGAATCTTCTTTGCCGAGATGCCGGATGATGTTTTCAATCATCACGACGGTGCCGTCAACCACCATGCCAAAATCCAGCGCTCCGAGCGAAAGCAGGTTGGCTGGAATATGGCTCAGATCAAGGCAGGTTGAAGCAAACAACAGCGAGAAGGGAATCGTGCAGGCTACGATAAAGGCGCCTCGCACATTGCCGAGAAAGAGAAAAAGAATAATTACGACGAGGATGAGGCCCTCGGTGAGGTTGTGCAGTACAGTGTGCGTGGTGAAATGCACAAGATCCGAGCGGTCAAGAAAAGGGACGACCTTGACGCCTTCGGGCAGGATGCGGTCGTTCAGCTCCTTGGTTTTGGCCTCGATGCCTTTGAGCACCGGGTCGGCGTCCTCGCCTTTCTGCAGCAGCACGGTTCCTTCAACAACATCCGGCTCATCGATAATGTTGCCGGTTTTAGGATCGCGCCACGCCTTGCTGATCTGGCCGAGGCGAATCTTCGGCCCTTGTTCGACAATAGCAATGTCCTTGATGCGAATCGGCGTTCCGTGGACAGATGCGACAACCGTGTTTTCGATGTCCTGAACGTTTCGGTAGAGGCCTTGCGCCTGAACGTTGACCTGCTGCGGGCCTTCCTGGATGAAGCTGCCGCCGGCGTTCGTGTTGTTGTTGGCCAGTTGCTGCTCGATCTGCGAGATGCTGAGCCCGTAGCTAATCAGCTTATTGGGATCAAGGCGAATCTGGTACTCCTTGGTCAGGCCGCCAAAGGTTGCCTGGTCAACGACGCCCGGCACGCTCTTGTACTGCTTTTCCAGCGTCCAATCGGCGATGGATTTCTGTTCCATCACGTCATAAGCCGGATTTTTGGATTCGAGCGTGTACCAGTAAATCTGGCCCACGGGGCTCCAGTCGGTTTGCAGTTGCGGCACCAGCCCATCCGGCAGCGTCACCATGCTTAGGCGCTCAAGAACGTGCTCGCGGTTCCAGTCATTATTCGAGGAATCATCGAAATTCATCATGATGCTGGAGATTCCCGCGAGCGTAAACGAGCGCAGATTGGCCATGTGCGGAATGCCGGCCATCTGGATTTCCGTCGGAACCGTAACCTGCTTCTCGATGTCCTCCGCGGAGTGTCCCGGCCATTGCGTGATGACGTTGACGTAGTTGTTTGCCACGTCCGGATAGGCGTCGATCGGCAGATTGCGGAAGGAAACAATGCCCCATCCAAAAAGGAGAATTGCCATTCCAATAACGATGAAGGGGCTTTTCAGCGCGAAGTTGACAATGGCCCGGATCATTGCCCCTCCAACGTCGTTTCCAGTTGCAGCACGTTGGAAACAACCTGCTGGCCGCTCTGAATTCCGGCAAGAATTTCCTGCTTGTCGCCCACCATGTTGCCGGTCTTCACCTCGACCCTGCGGAACTGATTGCCGCCGGCGGGCACAAAGACCCAGTCCCGGTCATGCAGGTGCAGAATCGCCGGCGCGGGCACAAGTGCGAAATGCTCCTTCCTCAGGCTCTGGAAGGTCGCGGTGACAAACATGCCGAGCTTGAGAATGTTCCCCGGATTCGGAACATCGATGCGAACTTTGGCTGTGCGTATCTGCGGATCGAGGACCGGGCCTATATCGGAAATGCGCCCGGTCAGCGTGCGATTGGGATACGCATTGAGCTTGATGATGGCCTGTTGTCCCAGGGCCAGTTTGGGAATGTCATTCTCGTAGACATCGCAGAGGATCCAGACGTGCGACAAATCCGCCACTGTGAATGCCGTTGCCGAGCCGGAGAAGGTGACGCCGGCCGCGGCAGCCTGCGTGACGTTCTGCTCGATAATGACGCCGGAGATGGGCGAGTAAACAGGAACGATGGGCGAAGGATGGTTCTTGTCGATGCCCAGTGTCGCAAGCTGTTCCTCCGCGGATTTCAGGTCGGCAAGCGAGTCCTGTTCCGCGTCCTCTGCCTGCTCCAACATGCCCAGCGAGATGGCGCCGTGCTGATAGAGATCCTTGGCGCGCACGTAGGCCTTGTTGTTCATGATCTCGTCGTTCCGCGCCTTCAGGTACGTGTCGAAGGCGTTGGAGCTGTCGGGGCTCTGAATCCTGAGCAGCAGTTGGCCTTTCTTCACGTAGTCATCCAACTGCGCCTTGATATCCACAACACGCCCGCTGGCAAGCGAGATAACCGGAATCTCGCGGGAAACGTCCGGGGTTACGGTGCCTGTAACATCCAGTTCGGCGGGCGCGTCGTAGGATTCGGCGCTGACAAGAGGAAACTGGCTGGGCTTATCCACCGAGACAAGGCTCATGTCGCCAACGGTAACCACCTGCGCCGGCGGCGGAGCGCCATCGCCCAGGTCCTTTGCCTTGCAGCCGGTGAGAATTGCGGCATAGCAGGCGAGAGCTGCAAGAGCTGCGAACCGTTTGTGAGAAGTCATGGATTGCGTCATGGAATCACCTCGCGCCCAACGGCAAGATTGAGTTGGCCGGCGGCGGTCAAATATGCGCCGATCAGTTGTGCATAGTTCAGTTGCACCTGGCGGTAATCGCTCTGCGCGTTCAAAAAGTCCATCAGCGAAGCGCCGCCGTGCAGGTAGGAGTAGCTCACCGTGTCACGCACGCGTATGGCCTGCGCGTTGTACTTCTCCCTGTAAGGCTTGAGCAGCGCGATGTTGCTGCGCACCAGTTCATAGGCTGTATCCACATCGCTGAAAACCTGTGCGCGCGTCGCCTCGCTGGCCTCCGTCGCGCGGTCGATGTCGATTTCCGTGCGCTGCTTCTCGCCCTAGTTGCGGTCGAAGATGCGCAGCGGCACGCTTACGCTTACGCCTAGCGTTTGCGTGGCATTGGGATTGTTGTTGGAAGAATTCCACGTATACCAGGCGCCAAAGGTCGGATCGGTCGATCCGTTGGATACGGCGAGCTTATGGTTGGTTTGCGACTGCTGAATGGTCTGAAGGGCAGCCTGAAGGTCAGGCCGCGCTGCCAGCGCCGCGTCACGGTAGGTTTCCAGCGGCTGAAGGTTGTCGCTGAAATCGAATGTGCCCGTCACGTCGAACTGATCCACCGGCGTCTGCTCGTTGAGCATCTGCAGCAGTTGAATCTTCGCCGTGCGCAGGTTCACCAGCGCAGTTTGAATCTCCGACTCATACTGCACGCGCTGGAGCTCGATGCGGTCGAGATCGATTTGCGCAATATCGCCGGCCTTGAAGCGATCCCGGCTGATGTCGATGATCTTGTCGTAATAATCGAGATCGGCTTTGGCAAGATCAAGAATGAACTTGGCTTGTAAAGTGGCCACAAAAGCGGTGCGCAAGGCAAAGACCATGTTGCGTTCAAGGTCTTCATGCTGCGCCTCGGTAATCCGCGTGCCTTCCTGCGCGCTTTCGAGGCGCAGCTCGCGCTTGTGATCGCGTTCGTGGAGGTAGCTGATGCCGGGAACCACGAATGTGCCTGCGAGCGGTTCCCAGATGTTATTGTGCGGCGCGATCTGCGTGCCATCCGCGGTGACATTGAACTGCGGATTCGGGCGCAGATACGCCGTGATCTCCTCGGCCTTCATCTCGGAGACGTTGTCTGCGTCGGCCCTCAGAACAGGGTTCGTGGTTTCAAACCGCGCCTTCACCTGGTCCCAGGTAAGGCTCTGCTGGGCAGTGGCGAACGCCGGCGCAAGCGCAAGCAGAAACGCTGCTGCCCGCCTGGACAGAGAATCAAGCATATTGTTCATACACACCTTGCGCCGTGGCCGGCACGGCGGACCTGGTAAGGTAGCAAGCAAAAAATTTTCAGCAAAACAAGAGAAGGAATCAGGCCGCGGGCGGAGGGCGATTCTGAATCGAAATCAGCGCCGGTTGCTCCACGTTCCGCGCCGTCAGATTCTGCGGCGAAACGTAGCGCGGCGCCCCAAATGGGATTCCTGCAAAGCTCGGAATCGCCGGCAGGGCAACCTCAGGCAGCAGCGTGTGAGCCTTGGCGGGCAGTAGATGATCGCGACGGATGCAGGTGTCGGTTTCGGCGGGATTCTGCGCCGCCGCTAGGTCGTCGGTAACGGAGATGACCGGGAAGAGAATCGCAATCAGGAGCGTAATGGCTACCAACTGCCCGCGCCGGCTGTGGCCGGTCCGGCCATCCGTGCGGACCCACGCCCAGACCATGAAAATGGCCAGCGCCGCCCATGCGAGATTGAGAATGATTTCCACGCCCGAATCCGTTTTTATCCTATCAGCAGCCCCAAAGAAGCGCTGTTCTTCACAGATACAACACCTTTAACGTAGATTCTGCATGTAAAGACGTAAGAGGAGTGTAAAAGAGCACCGGAAAAATGTATAAAGGCATAAAAAACACGAATCTATCTCGCCCCATCCCACTGCGCCGGCGCGTGTTGTCAAAGCATTCCGGGACGGTTTGACCTCCCCGCCAAATCCCCGTATGATGAACGAGTTGGCTTAACAATATCCGGTGCCCGCCTGGAAGATGCCAGCTAGGGCCACCAGCCACAGACTCCGCGCCTGTTGCCCCCTCGTTCAATGGTAGGACAGCTGACTCTGGATCAGCATATCGGGGTTCGAATCCCTGGGGGGCAGCCAAGACCTAATTTCCCCGCCAATGTGTACGCCTTCGCTACCCGCAAATATACAGTCCCTTTTCGCCGTGTCGCATTAGTAAATACTTTATCTTCTGCATATTGCAGATGCCCATTCGCATTTACCTGTTCGCATTCCCGCATTGCTCCCGTTGTCTGGTGCTGAAAAGCCCCAGGTATATCGCTCGGTATAGCCGATAAGATGGGTATAGCGAAGTTGCAAAATCTTGGGTATAGCGGGGGCTTTGGACAATGGGACTCAGAAACTCGGAGATTCGCAAGGGCATTAAGCAAGCTGTGGAGAACAGAGTCATAGGAATCTATTTCGACTCGCCTGTCGTTGCCAGTGCGGCATGAGGCCATCCAGCACCCCAAGTCAGTG
The DNA here is from genome assembly GCA_030038315.1 of Acidobacteriaceae bacterium. Taxonomy (GTDB): domain Bacteria; phylum Acidobacteriota; class Terriglobia; order Terriglobales; family Acidobacteriaceae; genus Telmatobacter. The sequence continues at coordinate 1,182 of JASHPD010000181.1, read as the reverse complement.
TGGAGATCTGAAGTGCCGGTTTCCCTGTCTTTGCATCGTACGCATGAAAGACCATCAGATCGCCGTTCGGTGATTGAAGAATCGACTCACCACCAGGTCCGAGCCATCGCGAGTTGCCGGTAAGTATTTGTGTTGCGCCGCCACTTAGCATAGGCTTTCCCTCGGCGTCCACGTATGGCCCGGTCACCTTGTGCGATCGCCCCACCATGATGCGGTAAGTGCTGTGCACACCGCGGCAGCAAAGGTCAAAGGAGACAAACAGGTAATAGAAATCCTGGTGGTGTACGACGAAGGGCGCCTCGATAGCCTGCCAGTTTGCAGGCAATCCCGGCGGAGGTGGATCGGGATGAGCCGGCTTTTCTCGCGAGGCCAGGGAATATAACTTGGGATCGGATTTAGCCGGTTTGCCTGTGACGGGATCGATGCGGCGCATCTTAATTCCGCCCCAGAAGCTTCCAAAGCTCAACCATGGCTGCCCTTTATCGTCGAGAATGATATTCGGATCGATGGCGTTGAAGTCGTCGGCGGCGGTTGAGGCGAGGACCAGGCCTTCATCCTTCCAATGATAGGCGGGGCTTGCGGGATCGAGCGTTATGTTAGTGGCCAGGGCAATGCCGGAGGTATTGCTTCCAAACGAGGAGTAAGCATAGTAAAGGTGATACAAACCATGAAAGTAAGAGATGTCGGGCGCCCATAACTCCCTGGTTTTCGGACTTATCTTTTGAATCCAGCCGGGAATCTCGTCGAAGATATGTCCGCAGAGTTTCCAGTCGGTCAGGTTCTTCGAGCAGCGCACGGCGAATTGTCCCCCGCCGGGCGCGAATCCCGTGGCGAACACATAATACGTGCCGTTTTCGAGCGCAATGGAAGGGTCGTGCGTCATGGGGTAGTCTCCGGCGAGAGAGAGCGCCCGGGGCTGCTGGCAGACAAGCATCGGCGTCAGCGCGAGAACGAGCGCGGCCGCAAGAAGGCGGGTCGATATCATTTGAATCGCTCCAATCAGACAAAACAAGCGGAAAGATTGACAGTTGGATGCTTCGGGAGATTTTCCGCGCGCACCGGAGGCGAGAATTTTCGCGGTCATTGTGCAGCTTCAATGTAGGGCCAGCCGTCGGAGGTAAAGCCCAGCGGGTTGATGCCCAGCGTAGGCGTCCCATTGTTGTTGCCATCGTAGTAGTGATA
>JASHPD010000180.1 GCA_030038315.1 Acidobacteriaceae bacterium | reverse complement strand
GGCACGCTTGTGTCGGAGGCCAGCTTGACCGTTGTCGAAGCGCAGACGCGCAGCACGCCACGATGCGGCAGCGTTACCTCCGCAGTCTTTGCGCCTGCGGTTACCGTGCCGCTCACGGCGATCATGGCTTTGTCGGAAGTAACTTCGAGCGCGCCGGTAACAGTCGTGGAGGAATTGATGGGAACAATCGCAATCGGCGTAGTAGAGGGAGCCTGTTGCGCGCAGCATGAGGCGGCAAGAGCAGTGGCAAAGAAAAATCCGCACGCGTAAGATCGCACGGCCGATTACATCCCCAGAAAATTCCGAATCATCTGCCGTCCGCCCTCGGTCAGCACGCTCTCCGGATGGAACTGCACGCCCTCAATCGGCAGCGAGCGGTGCCGCAATCCCATAATTACGGAACCGTTGCCGTTCTCGCTCGTCCGCGCCGTCACTTCCAGCTCCGCGGGCAGCGTCTCCTCGGCCACAATCAACGAGTGATACCGCGTACAGGTGAGCGGCGTCGGCAGTCCGGCAAAAATCCCGCGCCCATCATGCGTCACCGGGCTTGTCTTGCCGTGCATCAGTTTATGCGCACGCACCACCTGCCCGCCAAAGGCCTCGCCAATCGCCTGATGCCCGAGGCACACGCCGAAGATCGGCGCCTTGCCCGCCATGCGCCGGATCAGCGGCACCAGAATCCCCGCCTCACCCGGCGTGCACGGTCCCGGCGAGAGCAGAATCCGCTCCGGCTTCAACGCTTCGACCTCGTCCACTGTCAGCTCATCGTTGCGCCGCACCTCGACCTTCGCGCCAAGTTCCCCTAAATACTGGACAAGGTTGTAGGTAAACGAGTCGTAGTTGTCGAGCACAAAGATCATGGTGCATTCAGTGTAGCGCGCCGCCCCTTGCGCGCTTCAAACCGCATCTGCCACACTGCCGTCATGGTGCGCCACTTTCTCATCCGCGGCCGCGTGCAGGGCGTAGGCTTCCGCTGGTTCGTCCATCGCGAAGCCAGCGAACTCAACCTGCGCGGCTGGGTACGCAACACCGAAGACGGCGAAGTGGAAGTTGTAGCCGCGGGCGATCCCGAAGACCTCAACGAGCTCCGCCAAAGCCTGCGCCGCGGCCCGCGCGGCAGCCGCGTTGACGGCATCCTTGAGCACGTTCTCGCCGACAGCGAAGCAGCAAGCCTCAGCAGCTTCCGCATCGAGGGCGCATGGTAAGCGCGGCGCGTTCCGTATAATCCAAGGGGAAGCCGGCTCTTCAATTTCCGCCGTTTTCTTTCCAAAGATTCAGATTCTCAAGGAGCAGCCTACCGCATCATGCCTCAGACATCGAAGCCCGTCAACGTAGACGCTCTCAAAGCGCTGGTGCGCACCGTTCCCGATTTTCCCAAGCCCGGCATCCTCTTTTACGACATCACCACGCTGCTCAAGGACAAGGCCGGCTTTGCGCAGCTCATCGATGCCATGGCCGCGCATTACATCGACCGCAAGATCGATCTCATTCTCGGCATCGAGGCGCGCGGCTTCATCTTCGGTCCCGCGCTGGCTTATCGTCTCAACGCCGGCTTCATCCCCGTACGCAAGCCGCGCAAGCTCCCCGCGCCCGTCGCCCGCGTTACCTACGATCTCGAATACGGAGCCGACACGCTCGAAATCCATCTCGACGCCATCCAGCCCGGCCAGCGCGTTGTTCTCGTCGATGACCTCCTCGCTACCGGCGGCACCATGGAAGCAACCGTGAAGCTCGTCAAGCAGCTAGGCGGTGAGATCGCCGGCCTCGCCTTCGCCGTCGAGCTGGACTTCCTCAAAGGCCGCGACCGCTTCACCGAATACGACGTCTTCAGCCTCCTGCACTACGACGAATAGGACTAGCCGTCCAGGCAACTGCGCTTCGCGCCTTCCCATATCAGAGTGTCATCCAGGATTGGAATGTCATCCTGAGCGCAGCAGGTCACGCTTTTTGTGATCTGCGGAGCCGAAGGATCTGCAGTTGCTTTTGTCTTTGCTTTCGCCAGCACCAGCAATACACCGGGTGCCCCATCCTTGCGACGTTTTTTATCTTTTGTCGCAAGGGTGGGATAACGATCGCAGCGGGTGCCTCACGTCCAAAGTAGATGTCCGTGCCTTCGGATGTGGGACGGATGTGTCGCGGCGTATCCTGAGCCTGCATGGCCCGCGCCAAAAGCAATCCGGAACCACCCCGCGCAGACAACCCTTTTGCGGCTTTTCATCCCGTCACCGCGGAGTGGTTCCGGCGCGCCTATGGCGAGCCGACAGTGCCACAGCGCATGGGCTGGCCTGTCATTGCGCGCGGTGAAAGCGCACTGATCCTCTCACCCACCGGCAGCGGCAAAACGCTCACAGCATTTCTCTGGTGCCTCGACCGTCTGATGATGCACCCGCGCGCCGAAAATGCGGCCAAAGGCACGCGCATCGTCTACGTCTCCCCGCTCAAAGCCTTAGCCGTAGACGTGGAGCGCAATCTTCGTGCTCCGCTCGCCGGCATCACGAAAGCCGCAGAGCGCGCAGGCATTCCATTTCGTGAGCCCTCCATCAGCGTTCGCACCGGCGACACGCCGCAGCGCGAGCGCGCAAAATTCCGCCGCCATCCCGCGGAAATCCTCATCACCACGCCAGAGTCGCTCTACCTTTTGCTCACTTCGCAATCGGCCGAAGCCCTGCGCGCTGTGGACACCGTCATCCTCGACGAAATCCACGCATTAGTTCCCACCAAGCGCGGCGCGCATCTCGCGCTCACGCTCGAACGCCTCGAAGCCATCGCCAAAAAGCCGCTCCAGCGCATCGGCCTTTCCGCAACACAGCGCCCGCTTGAAGAAGTCGCGCACTTTCTAGGCGGCGTGGAAACCAATGCAGATTTCCCTGCTTCTACACAAATAGAGCAGGGAACCGAAACAGCATGGTCCGCCGAAGACGCCGGCCCCGCGCCGCTGCGCTATCGCCCGGTCACCATCGTCAACGCCGGCGCGCCCAAGCCGCTCAAGCTGCGCATTGAAGTTCCCGTGGAAGACATGGCGCGCCTGAGCGAAACCGAAGTCATTCCCAACGGCTCCGAATCGCAAACCCCGCGCCGCGTCTCGCTCTGGAACGCGATCCATCCGCGCCTGCTTGAGCTCATCCGCCCGCGCAACTCGACGATTCTCTTCGTCAACAGCCGTCAGGTCGCCGAGCGTCTCGCAGGCGCGCTCAACGACCTGGCCGGCGAGCCATTAGTCCGCGCCCATCACGGCTCGCTCGCTGCAGATCAGCGCGCCATCATCGAAGAGCAGTTGAAAGCCGGAAAAATCAAAGCCCTCTGCGCAACGTCCACACTGGAACTCGGCATCGACATGGGCGCAGTCGATCTCGTCATCCAGATTGAAGCGCCGCCATCGGTCGCCAGCGGAATGCAGCGCATCGGCCGCGCGGGCCATCAGGTCAACGCAGTGAGCGAAGGCATTCTTTTTCCCAAATACCGCGCGGATCTCGTTGCCTGCGCGGCCGTCACGCGCGCCATGCACGAGGGGCACATCGAATCCACGCGCTATCCGCGTAATCCTCTCGACGTGCTCGCGCAGCAGATCGTAGCCATCGTCGCGCACCCGCCCGCACTAGCGCAGCCTCGCCAACGCGGCCAAAAGCCACCAAAACCGGAAACAGCCCCCGAAGTCAACATCGAAGTACTCTACAATCTCATCCGCCGCGCCGCACCCTTCGGCGCACTCTCGCGCAAATCTTTCGAAAGCGTCCTCGACCTTCTCAGCGGCCGCTACCCATCGGACGAATTCGCCGACCTGCGCCCGCGCATCACATGGGATCGCACGCACAACACACTCACCGCGCGCGAAGGCGCGGCGCGCATCGCCATCCTCAACGCCGGAACCATCCCCGACCGCGGCCTCTACGGCGTCTTTCTGGCACACGGAGAAAATACGCGCAGCGGCAAATCCATCCGCGTTGGCGAGCTTGACGAAGAGATGGTCTTTGAAACGCATACCAACGAGACCTTCATCCTCGGCGCATCGACCTGGCGCATCGTCGAGATCACGCATGACCGCGTTCTCGTCGAGCCCGCTCCCGGTGAGCCCGGCAAGATGCCCTTCTGGAAAGGCGACGGCACAGGCCGTCCGCTCGAATTTGGTCGTCGCATCGGCGCGCTTGTGCGTACCCTGCGCGAAATGCCCAAGGCAGCCGCCATCGCACGTCTCATCGCCGAACACGATCTCGATCCCGTCGCAGCCGAAAACCTCATGCAGTACCTTGCCGATCAGGAAGCCGCAACCGGCGCAGTGCCCGACGACCGCGCCATCCTCATCGAGCGCTGCCGCGACGAGCTTGGCGACTGGCGTGTCTGCGTCCTTACGCCCTTCGGCAGCCGCATCCATATTCCGTGGGCCATGGCCGTTGCCGCAAAGATTCGCGCCGCCGGCCGCACAGACGTGGAAACCCTCTGGGGAGACGACGGCTTCGTTCTGCGCTTTCCTGATACTGACGAGCCGCCTGACGCCGATTGGTTCCTCATCGCATCGAACGAAGCCATGCAGCTCGTCCTGCACCAGCTAGGCGCATCTGCGCTTTTCGCCGGCCGCTTCCGCGAAGCCGCCGGCCGCGCGCTGCTTCTGCCGCGCAAACGCCTCGACCAGCGCTCGCCGCTCTGGCAGCTACGCAAGCGAGCCTACGATCTGCTCAGCGCGGCCTCGCGCTATCCATCGTTCCCGCTGATCCTCGAAGCCTACCGCGAGTGCCTGCGCGACGTCTTCGACATGCCCGCGCTGCTTGAAGTCCTGCACGCCATCGAGCAGCGCCAGACGCGCGTCCACGTCGTCAACACGCAGAAGCCATCGCCCTTTGCGTCGTCACTCCTCTTCAGCTACGTAGCGAATTTCCTTTACGACGGCGATGCGCCACTAGCCGAGCGCCGCGCGCAAGCCCTCACCATCGATCAGGATCAACTCCGCGAGCTGCTGGGAGAAGCCGACCTGCGTGAGCTGCTCGATGCCGAAGCCATCCGCGAAGTGGAAGCAACCGCGCAATGCCTTACTGAAACCACACGCGCGCGCACCGCAGACGGCATCCACGATCTTCTGCTGAAACTAGGAGATCTCTCCCGCGAAGAAATCGCACGACGCATTGCATCTCCCGATCTGCTCAAGCAGATTGACCGTCTCCTCCGCGCGCATCGTTTGATTGAAATACAAATCGCAAACGAGCCAAGATTCGTCGCCGCCGAAGATGCCGCGCGCTACCGTGATGCGCTCAACACTCGCCTTCCGAAAGGCATCGCGCCGTCGTTGCTCACGCCAGTAGCAAATCCGCTGCTTGAACTGATACGCAGATTCGCCCACACCCACGGTCCGTTCACTGCGCGAGAAGCCGCGCAGCGCTTCGGGATTGCGATCACAAAGCTCGAGCCAATCCTGCATCAACTCGCACAGGAGGGCCGCGTCCTCGAAGGAGCATTCCGTCCGGGCGGAATCCATCGTGAGTGGTGCGACGCAGAAATTCTGCGCCAGATTCGCCGCAAATCCCTTGCCCGCCTGCGCAAAGAGATCGAACCAGTCGAGCAGCCCGTTCTCGCTCGTTTCCTTACGCACTGGCAGGGGATTGCACAACCGCGCAGAAACGCAAATCTCGACGCGTTACTCGATGCCATCGAAAACCTGCAAGGCGCGCCGCTCCCTGCATCGCTGCTCGAATCCTCTATCCTTCCTGTGCGTATCGCCGGTTA
>JASHPD010000179.1 GCA_030038315.1 Acidobacteriaceae bacterium | reverse complement strand
ATCTCACGCTCTCTTCCTATGCCTTTGACGCGCACGCATGGAAGCGTGATTTTCCCATCCTGCGCGAGCGGGTCAATGGCCGGCCATTGGTGTGGCTGGACAATGCGGCGACGACCCAGAAGCCGCAGAGCGTCATCGACCGGCTCAGGTATTTCTACGAGCACGAGAATTCCAACGTGCATCGCGCCGCGCATGAGTTGGCGGCGCGCGCTACGGACGCCTACGAATCGGCGCGGGAAAAAGTACGGCGTTTCCTCAACGCTTCTTCCGCGCGCGAAATCATCTTTGTGCGCGGAGCCACGGAGGGCATCAACCTGGTGGCGCAGACATGGGGATGGCAGAACATTCAAAAAGACGACGAAATCGTCATCACCTGGCTTGAGCATCACGCCAACATTGTCCCGTGGCAGATGCTTGCCGCGGAAAAGGGCGCCAAGCTGCGCGTTGCGCCGGTGGACGATACCGGCCAGGTTCTTCTCGACGAATATGAGAAGCTGCTCGGCCCAAAAACGCGCCTCGTCGCGCTGCCGCAGGTCTCGAATGCGCTCGGCGTCGTGCCTCCCGCGCGCGAGATGATTGAAGCCGCGCACCGGCACGGCGCAAGGGTTCTTCTCGATGGCGCGCAATCGGTCTCGCACATGCGCGTCGATGTGCAGTCGCTCGATTGCGATTTCTTTGTCTTCTCCGGCCACAAGGTCTTTGCGCCAACCGGCATTGGCGTGGTGTACGGCAAGCCGGAAGTGCTCGAGCACATGCAGCCGTGGCAGGGCGGCGGCAACATGATTCAGGATGTTACCTTCGAGAAGACGCTCTACCAGCCTCCGCCGCAGCGTTTTGAAGCCGGCACGGGAAACATTGCGGACGCGGTCGGCCTCGGCGCGGCAATCGATTATCTCGACCGCGCGGGGATCGCCAACGTCGCGCGCCACGAGCACGATCTTCTCGTCTACGCCACCGGCGCTCTCCTGCAAATACCGGGGCTGCGCATCATCGGCACGGCAAAGGAAAAAGCCGGCGTGCTCTCTTTTGTGCTGGATGGTTTCCGCACGGAAGAGATCGGCGGCTACCTCAATCGCAACGGCATCGCCGTCCGCTCCGGACATCATTGCGCGCAGCCCATCCTTCGCCGCTTCGGGCTGGAAAGCACGGTGCGCGCCTCGCTTGCGCTCTACAACACGTTTGAAGACATTGACGCGCTCGTTACCGCGCTCTGGAATCTTCGCCTCGGGCACACTTCCATAGCCTGAGCGGAACGCAAGCCGTTGACGCTGCTCAATCCCCGTGCTACGTTCTTTCCATGACTCCCGTGTTCTTCCGCCGTTGTTGTCGCTTCAGCCTGCGCTAGCTGGTTGAGCGGCGTCCTGCCTGCAACGGTCCTGTCACTCCACTCATCCGGCAATCCCTCGGACAGCTTTGCATCTGCCCTGTCCCGTCCGTTCCCCATGTTTGCCGATGATTGGAGATTTCCATGCGTACATCTTTTCTGTCTTCCAGGCTTCTGCTTGCATTGCTCTTCCTGGCCCTGGCGCCGTTTTTTGGCAAAGCCCCGGTAGCCGCGCAGCAGTCCGCCGTCGCCTCCGCGCCGGTGGAAAAGCCCGAAACCATCGAATGGGTCTATCGTATTCAATACGGCCATCGGGATGAATGGCTCCAGATCTTCAAGAAGTACCAGATCGCCATCCTGGATCGCCAGAAGCAGTTGGGCTACGTGAAGGAGTACACGGTCTGGGCTCCAAGCCTTCACACCAGCGAGGAATCGCGCTGGGACATCCGCGTCATCATCACCCGCGCGTCGCACGACGCCCCTCCCGGCCAATCGGAAGATGAGATCACGCGGCAGCTCTTTCCCGACCAGGCAACCTTCCATCGCGAAGAAGATCGCCGCTGGGAGCTGACCGAGAATCACTGGGATCTTCCCATACATCAGGTCGATCTCAGCACAAATCCGTAACAAGCAGGTTGGTCGCCCTGCACTATCCGGCCTTTGCCATCCTTATGCTCGCAAATCCCGCCAAAACCTTCACGCAAAGTGAATAACAGGCTCTCTAGCATGTTCTGGATAGTGTAGGCCGAAGCCGCAACAGCCGAGTGGATTTTCCTTCAAGAAAATCCACCTTCGCTGTTCCCGGAAGTCCACAGTTTCCGGAAAATGCCTTAGTAGAGGATCTTCAGCGCGAACTGCGCGATGCGCGGCTCGAAGGTGCTGGAGATCTGGCCGCCGGAGGTGGGCACGCCTCCGGTAATGGCGCTCAAGGCCGGTGTGCCGCCCACGCCGAGAGTCTGCGCAGTCGTGCCCTGCGTGCCGCTGATCGTGCTGGGCAGGAAGTAGTTCGTGTGGTTGAAGAGGTTGTACAGCTCGGCACGAAACTCGATCTTTACGCGTGGGAAGGGAGTGTTGAACTTCTTGTTCACGTCGAAGTCGGTCTCGTTGAAGGGCGGCGTGCGGCCGGGATTGCGGCTCGCCGTGCCGAAGGGGCTGAGCTGATCGCCGGCCGCGTCTTTGATCGGCGGAAGAACGAAGGCGTCGTAGTTGACGTAGTTCACATAGCCGGTGCCGGACGCGCGGTTGCCGGTGCCCTTGGTGACGGGCACGCCTGGGACGCGGTCCGGACGATACTCGTTGGCGCCGCGGTAGGTCGCCGAGATCTGCGGTGAGACTGCCTGCGCCGAGTTGGGCGTGTAGGTGATGTTGAACGGCGTGCCCGCCTGCGCGGTGTTGATGACGGAGACCTGCCAGTCGCCGAGCAGGGCGTTGACCGGGCCTTTGGCTTCGCCGAGGAACTGCCGGCCGTGGCCGAAGGGAAGCTCGTAGACGGCGGTCGTGATGTTGGCGAGGGGCAGGTTGTAGTCCGACTGCGCGTAGTCCGCGGCGAGGTTGAAGCCGTTCTGCGGCGAGGGCGTGTTGCCTTCGAGCGAGGCGCTGGCGTTGTCCAGCGAGTGCTCCCAGGTGAAGGAGTTCAACACGGTCAGGCCGGAGACCATGCGCTGCTCGTACTTGACCTGGAGCGCGTTGTAGTTGGACCAGAACTCGTTGAGCGCCTCGGTGATGTCGGAGGGCCAGTTGGCAAAGGGGCGAGCGAAGCCGACTTTGGGCGTGGACGCGCTGGCGCCGAGCGCCGGATTCTCCTGGTTGCCGTTCAGGAAGCCCTGCAGGTGCACGCCGTGGTTGCCGACGTAGGCGATATCCAGAATGCGGTTCTTGCCAAGCTGCCGCTGCACGCTCAGGAAGTAGCTCTCGACGTAGCTGTCGGGCGTGTTTTTGGGCACCCAGGTGATGTTGTCGGTGGCCGGATTGAAGCTGGTGACCAGGCCGGAGGGAAAGCCCTGGTCGGAGGTGGCGTAGCAGCTTGGCGTGGTCGCGCCGATGGCGATGATCTGCGCCGGAAGCGGCGAGGCGCAGTGGTTGGTTGTGGTCGGCGTCGGCTGCGTCACTGAGGCGAATTGCGCCTGCGGCGCGTTGATGGCTAGGATGTCGCCCGAGCCGGCGCGCGTATAGTGCGCGTAGCTGATGCCGAAGCCGCCGCGGATGGCAGTGTTCGCCAAGGGCGCTACCGCGAAGCCGATGCGCGGGGCGAAGTCCTTAAAGTCAGGATCGACGAGCGTCTGGCCGTAGACGCCGCCGTAGGAGACGGGCGTGATGCCGTTGCCGAGCGTCGCGCCGGGGGTGGTGGTAAAGACGGTCTGCGAGACCGGATCGAAGTTGGAGATGCGGTTGTACAGATCGCCGTAGGGCGAGGTGTACTCCCAGCGCAGGCCAAGGTTGAGGGTGAGCTTGTTGTTCACCTTCCAGTCGTCCTGCGCGTAGAGATTATGCGTATTGTTGGTCAGGTGGGCTTCGTAGAAATTTGCCAACTGGTAGGAGCTGGTGGTGCCGAAGAGAAAGTCCGCCCAGTAGTTGTCCGCCACCGCGGAGCCGCCGGCGCAGACGGCGCTCGATCCGGGAATGGCCGTGCCGGCCGGGCATACGCTGTAGCCGCCGCCGTAGGTGAAGGAGCCGTAGAGCGGGTTGTTGTCGTTGACCGCCATCCAGAGATGCTGATACTCGTAACCGAACTTGAGCGAGTGACTGCCCTTGACCCAGGTGAAGTTCAGCTTGGGGTCGAGGAAGGCAGGATCCTGCCACTGGGGATTGGTGCTCTGGCGGCCGAAGGCTGAGTAGCCGCCGGAGATGCCGATGGAAGGCAGACCGCCGGCAACCACCGGATTGCTGGGCAGGCCCGGAATGTAGCTCGAAGTGCCGGGAGTGGAGAACGCCGTGTTGCCGATCGAGAGGTTGTATTTGCCGGCCTTGGTGCGGTTCAGGCCGAGACGCGCATCGAGAATCTTGCTGGCGCCGAAGATCTGCGTGAAGCCTACCGCGACCTGCTGATCGAGCAGGCGGATGTGGCCGTTGGTCTGGCCGTCGAGCGGAATCGGGATTGACGGGTAGTTGATTGCATTTTCCTTGCGGTCGCTGATGCGCAGGAAGGCCGAGCGGGTGGGCGTGATCTGCCAGTCGAAGCGCAGATCGCCTTTGTCCGAGTTGTCGGTGAACGGAACGAGGGCCGAGTAGTCGTCCGTGGCCGCGCCGGTGCTCGGGAGGCCCGAGATAGGCAGGCTCGTGATCTGCTTGAAGTAGCCGAGAATCGCCGCCGAGAGCGGGTTGATCGCGCCGGCCGGGAGAGCTGTGTCGGCAGGGTAGACCACTCCGGTGAGCGGATTGCGCACCGGCACGACCAAATCGGCGTTGATCTCATTCTGCGTGGGCAGCGTCAGCGGCGTCAGGGTCTTCAGCAGTTGCCGGAAGCCCTCGTAGTCGAGAAAGTAGAAGAGCCTGTTCTTGAGAATCGGGCCGCCGACGTTGAAGCCGAACTGGTTGCGATTGAAGGTCGGCTTCTGAAAGGGTACCGAGAGGCCGGAGTTGCCGATCAGCGTCGGCTTGAAGAAGCCGGCTGCATTCAGGTCGGTGTTGCGCAGAAACTCGTAGATCGTCCCGTGCAACTGGTTGGTTCCGCTCTTGGAAGAGACGTTGATCGTCGCGCCGGAGCTTCGTCCATACTCCGCGCTCTCGTTGTTGGTCACGATCTGGAACTGCGCGACCGAGTCGGGCGGAATGGCGATGACCTGGTTGTCGAAGCCCTGGTTGGACTCGCCGTAGGCGTTGTTGTCGATGCCGTCGAGCAGGTAATTGTTGTACACCGAGCGCTGGCCGTTGACGTTGAACGAGCCGGCGCGCACCAGCGAGT
>JASHPD010000178.1 GCA_030038315.1 Acidobacteriaceae bacterium | reverse complement strand
CAGGTTTACGACGTGGAGATGCACGACGGATCGAGCCTGCGGCTGCGCAAGCTGCGCGAAGACTATGATCCGACGGACAAGTCGAAGGCCGTGCAGATGCTGATGGAGAGCCACGAAAAGGGCGAAATCCTTACCGGCGTCTTTTACATCGACACGCAGAAGCCCTCGTTTATCCACCTGCTCAACGTGGTCGATCAGCCCCTGGGGCAGTTGCCGGAGTCGGTGACGCGGCCCGGCAGGGAAGCGCTTGAGAAGCTGATGGCGAATTTGCAGTAGAGGGACTAAGGACTAGGAAAGACAAAAGCCCCGCTTCGGCGGGGCTTTTGTGTGTCGGCATCACGGAGTGTGTGCTCTGCAGGCTGTTCTGTTCAGGGATTGCTCCTTCGGGAATCCCAGGCGCGGAGAAACTGCTCCCGGGTATCCAGAAGGCTTTGCTGGGACTTCCAGGCTTCAAATGCTTCAACCTTGTGCTCGCATGCTATCTGCGACTCTGCCTTCTGATCGCCGTCATTCTGGCGGCAGGCAAATTGTTCTCTGTCGGCTGGGTTGCGCTCGCATGTGCCGGCATGGCCTACGCCGTGATCGTAGTACGTGCAGGTGAGATCGGGTTTGGCATTGCTTTTGTCGTCCTTGCCATCTCGCACAAAGTTTACTGCGACGGTAAGCTTTACGGCTTTGTATCCGCTGTCTTCAAAAGGGGCGAATTGATATTGGCGAACGGCGTCAAGCGCGGCCTGCTGCAGCATGGGATCGCCGCGTAGGACATGAGCCTCTGCTACGTTTCCTTTGGCGCTGACGTTGATGGCAACGAGCACGACGCCGCTTACATGCGCGGCCTTTGCAGCCGCTGGATATTGGGCATCCGGCGCTTTCAGAAGATGCATTATTGCAGGGTTTGCGCGAACTACCTGCCCGGTTGTGGTCGTCGCATCGAGTGTGGGTGATGCGGGGCTTTGCGCGGTTGCTTTGTGGATGGCCAGTGTTGAAAGCGCAAGCGCCGCAGTTGTTAACAGCAGAGCGGCCGTGAGAAGCCACGCAGTTCCACCGTTTGCGGCTGCGGCCGGCTGCCTGCCGGTAAGAAGTCGTTGAATTCGCATCTTCAGTTGTCCTCCATTTCCGCTTAATGTGAGTTCGGGCACCATGGCGCGCTGTTCTTCGAGCAGATACAGCGCCTTTGCATACGCCAGAGGAGAGTGGGTGACGCTGACGGCGACATCGTCGCAGCAGTGTTCGCGCTCGCGGCGAATTTGCCGCGAAACCCACCACACGGCCGGGTGATAGAAGAGCAGCGTCTCCATGGTGACCTGCAGCGCGTTCACCAGGTAGTCGCACCGACGGATGTGCGCCAGCTCATGGGCAAGCATCGCTTCAAGCTGCTCGGGGGCCAGGCCGGCCAGGCTGGCGACGGGGAAGAGAATGACAGGCTTGATCCATCCGATGACTGTGGGCGCTGTGACTGCCCGGGAAGCAAAGACCTGAAAGAGCTGCGTGATGCCGAGCTTTTCTCCGGTGCGCTCGGCGAGAGCGAGCAGGCTCTCCGGTGCTGGCACGATATCCAAAGTTTTGAGTTGCCGCACGGCGATGCCGGCGGCGATTGCGCGGGCGAGCAGGAAGAGGACTCCGGCGACCCATAGGGCGAGAAACCAGGGCACCGTCCGGTCCGTAATTCGAGCGATGCTCTCAAGCAGGGATGCAGCCTGCCAGGGTTGCGGGCCAAGAAGCGAGCCGGAGTGAGTGGCCGCGGCAGACAGGAATACGTGCGGCGTGGCATCGGCTCGGTGCGCGAGATAGGCGAAGGTGACGACGGGGCAGAGCGCCATGAGCGCAAGCGCGGCGCAACAGAGAGCGTAGCGGGTTCGCGGAGACGAAAGCCGCGCAGCGGCGAGGGCTGCGCCCAGCAAGAGCGCCAGGAGCGAACCCTGCCAGAGGAAATGCAAAAGACTCCATCCGAGCAGATGCAGGGTACGGTCGCCGATGGGGAGGATTGTGAGGCTCATCACGGTTTCTCCTCGAAGTCCTGAAGGAATTTCCGGATTTCGGCAAGCTCCGCTTTGGAGACCGGCTTTGCCGAGAGCGCGCCGAGCACGAGGTTTTTGGCAGAGCCGGAAAAAGCTGTCTGCATCAGGCGCTGGAGAAGCCGCTCCTGGGTGCGCTCGCGCGGGTGTGCGGCACGGTAGACGTGCGAACGGAAGCGCTCATTGCGGGCGAGCAGGCCTTTTTCTACCATGAGCTGCATCTGCTTGAGAACGGTTGTGTAGCCGATCTGCTTGCCGTGAAGCGCTTCATGCGCTTCGCGGACAGTGAGCGGGCCGCTCTCCCAAAGGACCTGCAGAATGTCCAGCTCGGCTTCGGTCGGCATTGGCCCGGAGTTGCTGTGAGGATCAGGTTTCGCCATGCCCATCACATTAATACGATAAATATCGTATGTCAACGATTATTTTCGTAGATTTTTTGGATTGTGCGTAAGAGGAGGAATAACGGCACAAAACACGAAGGCCCCGCGCGAGCGGGGCTTTTGCATTCGCGGCGGGGGCCGGCTTTAGCGCATGGCGATTCTTACGCCCATGCCGTTGAGGCGGCTGCGGGCCTGCATCGCTTCGGGCGAGGCGGGATGGCGCTCGATGAGCGAGCGCAGCTCGTGGATGGCGGCGTTGCGCTGGTTCAGCTTGAGCAGCGCATAGGCCTTGTGCAACTGCGCCGCGGGAGCCCTGGAGCTGTGGGGAAAGCTCTCGAGCACGACGTTGTAGGCCTTGATGGCGTTGTCGTAGTCCTGCTGGCGATAGGCGATCTCGCCGAGATAGAACTGCGCGCCGCCGGCCTTGTCGTCCTGCGGATAGTACTGGAGGATCTCCTGGAACTCGCTGGTTGCGGCCTGGTAGTGCGCGCCGTCGAAGTCGCGGATGGCGGACTGGTAAGTGTCATCGAGCGGCGGCGCGGCGGCGGCGGCATTGGCTGCCGCTGCGGAAGCGTCCCCGGCGCCGTTCCCATTTCCGCTTGCCGGCCCGTTCATGGCCGCGCCATTGCCGCCCGGAGCCGGCGGCGCGCCGCTGCCGCCGGGAGTCATCTGCGGCGCGGGCTGCTGTAGATTCTGCAACTGCGTTTGCAGGCTTTGCAGGGTGTTCTGGAGCTTGTCCAGGCGCGACTTCACCTCGTCGATCGAGTCGCTGACGGACTGCACCTGGCCGGATTCCGAATCCACCTTGCCGCCCAGCGATTCATTCTGCGCGGCGATCTTCTGCTGCAGCGTATCCATCGCGGCGGAAAGGCGGTTGACGTTGTCGGTGCTCTGCTCGACGAGGTTCTGTATGACGCCGAGGCGCGAGTCCACGGTGGATTGCAGGCGCTGCACCATGTCGATGAGCTGCGAAACCTGCGATTGCAGCGCAATCATGTCTTTCGATTCGGCCATTCCGGCGGCGGGAGCAAAGGCAAAAAGGGCTGCGGCAAGGGCGACTGCGAGGATGCGGGGGCGGATTGTCTGGAAGGTACGCATGGATTCACCCGTTCAAAGACGCGATCCACGCCCCGGTTGCGGGAGCGTGGATCGCGCGGTTTGTCTCCCTTTGATTTTAGACGGTGCGGAGGGTATTCGTATCCGCCCTGGCGGCAAAAACAAAGACACCGCAGGGGTAGGACACACGGCTTTGCAATCGGATGAGATTCCCTCCCACGCCCCCAGACGCAGGGGACGCGGGGCGCCCCACCGTTGAGATGAGGCGCCCGTGTTTCGCTTTACTGGTTGTCGAGGGCGAAGCCGGCGCGGCGGTTCTGCTGCCAGCACTCTTCGTTCGACTCGGTACAGAAGGGCTTCTCCTTGCCGTAGCTGATGACGCGGATGCGGTCGGCGGCGACGCCGGCGTTGACCAGCGCGTTCTTGGCCGCTTCCGCGCGGTTCTGGCCGAGGGCCAGGTTGTACTCGTCGGAGCCGCGCTCATCGCAGTAGCCGCCGATGACGAAGTGAATGTTCGGGTGGCTGTTGAGATACGCGGCGTCCTTGGCGAGCGTGGCCTGGGCGTCGGAGCGAATCTCGGCGGTGTCGTAGTCATAGAAGATGTCCTGCACGTTGGCCTTGAACTCTTCTTCGAGGCTCATGCCGGTGCTGAGCGCGGCGACGGCCGGCGGCGCGGTGACGGTGACGCGGGCCGTGGCGTCGGCAGTGCCTCCGTCGCCGGTGGCCACCAGGTGATAGCTGGTGGACTCGGTGGGCAGCACGGTCTTGACGCCCGCAGAAGGCACGGAGCCGATGCCGTCAATGGAGACGGTGTTGGCGTTGGTGGTGTGCCAGGAGAGAACCACCTGGTCGCCGGCTGAGATCGTTTCCGGGGTCGCCGTGATATCCGCGGTGGGCGCGGGAGCGGAAGCGGCAGGCGCCATGGCCGGCGGCGGCGGGGGCTGCTTTTTCTTACAGCCTGCGACAGAGACGACGGTTGCTAAGAGCAAAGCGGGAACAGCATAGCGAGAGAGGTGTTTCAAGGCATTTCTCCTTCTGCGGTTGATGAAAGAATTGTTAAGAATCCGCGCAAGGGCATTTTAGACCCATCGGGTGGGAACGTTTCCCAAAATGTGGCGCTTACGTCGGCGCAGCGTCAGGGCTCGTGCCAGGGCGTACCGATGCGTGAGTCGCGTTGATTGTCGCGGGGGAAGGTCATCACTTCCAGCTCCAGTTGGGCATGAAGTTGTTTCCGCCGTGTGTGAGCTGCTGCTGCTGCGTGCCATCGACCAGCATCGACCAGATGTCTGTGTGATGGCCGTTGGTGCGCTGGAAGACGATGTGGCGGTTGTCAGGCGACCAACTGGGGAAATCGCACGAGCCGGAGTCGTGCGTAAGCTGCATCCAGCGCTTGCTGGCGATGTCCATGACGTAGATGTCCTGGCCGCCGGGCGCGCCGGGGCCGTAATGGCGGTCCCAACTGAGGGTGAGCAGCGCTCCGCTGGGCGACCACGAGGGCGAGATGGCGTAGCCGCCGTCGGTCATGCGCTGCACGTTCGAGCCATCCTGGTCCATGATGTAGATTTGCGGCTCGCCGGTGCGGCCGCTGACGAAGGCGAGCTGCGCGTTGGTCTTGGGGTTCCACGAGGGCGAAACGTCGGAGCGGAAGGCGGTGATCTGGCGCAGGCCCCCGCCGTCGGCGTTTGCAACCCAGATGGCCGATGAGCCTGTGCGGCCGGAAGCGAAGGCGAGCTTTCCGCCGTCCGAGGACCAGGCGGGCGAGAAGTTGTTGCCGCCGACGGCTCCGCCGGGGAAGCGAACGAGGCGGCCGAGGTCGAGCGAGTACATGCGGATGGCCCAGCCGTCGCGGCCGAGCGAGCTGAAGGCGAGGCGGCTGTTGTCCGGCGAGATGCGCGGCGAGAGCGACGTGGCGCCGAGATGCGTGACGGGATGCTGGTTCTCGCCGTCGTAGTCCATCACCCAGATTTCTTTCGAGCCCGAGCGAGCGCTGACGAAGTAAATTTTTGTCTCGGCGATGCCGTTGATGCCGCCGCCGAGGCGGGCGATGATGTCGTCGGCGAAGCGATGGGCGATGGTTCGCGCCATCTCATCGGTGGCCGTCTCGTTGTATTGGCGCGCGAGCACCTGCGGATTGTTTGCCTGGCTGGTGTCGTCGAGCCAGCCGTAGACGATGAGGCGCCCGTTGGCCGCCGAGAGCGCGCCGAAGGCCACCATCTGCGCGTTGGCCGGCATGGCCGACCAGGCGCTGAGCTGAATCTCCTGCGGCGAGCCGGGAGTGGCCTGCGGAATCATGCTCTTCGAGACCATGTCGAAGATGCCCGCGTTGTTGAGGTCGTTGTAGAGCGTCGCGTCGAAGGTCGCTTTGAGCGAAGGCGTTTGCGGATCGACGCCGACGGGCTTGAAGTCGGCGGCGGCGAGACGGATGCGCGCGTTGCCGGTGTTGGTGCCGGTGCGCACCCAGTCCGGCGCCTGCGCCGAAAGCTGGGCTGAGATGAGGATGCAGAGGATGGCAAAAAGGAGGGAGAAGCGGATGGATTTTTTGTTCATGTCAGTAATAGCGCCCGATTTCATGCCTGGGACTTTCATGCCTGGAGCAATCCTTCCTGTGCGGCAGCATGGCCCGGAGAGAGACCAAAGAGTACGATGCGCTCGTCGCGGCTTTTGGTGTCTGCCGGAAAACGAGGTCGCGGCCGAGGCGAGAACCCGGATTTCAGTACTCACAATAGTATGAGACATTCAAAGTGCTCTGGTTGTAACCAGGCGGCAGTGGACCAAAAGAGTCCACACGCTGCACGGCGTTGAGACAGGAGCGGTCCAGGGTGGGACTGCCGCTCGAACGGTCAAGCTGCACGTTGGACGGCGAGCCGTCGCGGTGAATGGTGAAAATGAGATAGACGCGCGCACCCTTGGGCGTGGCGGGATTTACCTCGAACTTGTTCCAGGTCTGCGCCATCTTGGTGTTGATCTGGTTGACGTACCAGCCATAGAGGCTGCCGAAGTTGCCCTGCTGAATCGACGTAGGGCCGGGACTGGTTTGCGCGGTGACGGCGCGGGGCAGGTTGTTGGCGGCTTGCTCGCCGTACTCGGCGCGGTTGGTGGGCTTTTGCGGCTTGACGGGCGGGGTTTTGTGCTCGCGCTTTTCCTGCGGCTTGACGGGCTTGCCCACGATGGGAATGGCCGTTTGATCGACGTGGTTTTCGGTTTTGGGCGCGGGCGGCGCGGGTGCGGGGCTGGGATGGTCCGTGGCGAGCACGTTGTCATTGGGCGGCTGGTTGGTGGGCAGCGGAATGGACGCGGTGATGTTGACGCTGATGGCTCCGCCGTTGGATTGCCCGCCCCAGTTGGTGGAATGGTAGTAGCCGCCGAGGACGTACCAGGCCGCGACGAAGGCGCCCAGGCCGAGATGCAGCAACACGGAGCCTGTGGCCGGTTTGCCGAGCGGTTCGCCCGTCAGCTCCTGCTCCAGGTCTTTTCCGTCTTCCAGAAGGTTGCTCATTTCAACTGTCGGCCGTTGTCTACGGCTCCGCATCGATCGTTCTTGCTGATTTCATCTCCCCGAATGCGAGGGACATGGGGCACCCGCTGCTGCTTCTACTTGTTGCCGCTTCTACTTGCTGTTGAGCGGTTGAGTGACCACGGAGATGTTGGTGATGCCGGACTGCTTCACAGCGTCCATCGCCGAGGCGATGACGCCAAACTGCACGCGCTCATCGGCGCGCAGGTAAATCACTTCCCGGGCTGGATCGGCGCTTGCGGCGCGCAGCTTGCCGGGCAGCTCATGAATGTTCACGGGCTTGTCCTGAAGATAGAGATTGCCGTCGCGGTCGATGGTGAGCACCATGCGCGATTCGGTGATCTGGCGGACGGTGCGCGTTTTGGGGATGGAGATCTCGATGCCGGATTGGAGCACGGGCGCGGTAATCATGAAGATGATGAGCAGCACCAGCACCACGTCCACCAGCGGCGTGATGTTGATCTCCGCGAGCGAAGACTGCGTGCGACCGTTTGCGGTGGTAAAGGCCACTTGCGTTAACCTCGCGTGGGAAGCTCGCGCCCGCCTTCAGGGATGGAGCGCGACGATGGCGCCGCAGCCGAAGAACGCATGGGAATCTCTTCCATGGAGTTGAGCAATTCGCGGCTGAAGTCGTCGATGGTGGATGCAAAGACGCGCACGCGCGCGGCGAACTGGTTGTAAGCCACGAGCGCCGGAATGGCGACAAAGATGCCTGCGGCGGTGGTGATGAGCGCGTCGCTGATGCCGGGGCCGACGGCGCGCAGCGTGGCCGTGCCGGCGTTGCCGAGGCCGGTGAAGGCGTCTACCACGCCCATGACCGTGCCGAAGAGGCCGACGAAGGGACTGATGCCGGCGATGGTGGCAAGCCAGGTGAGGCGGCGCTCGAGATTGGTGACGGCTTCACTGGCGGCGGTCTGCGCGGAGCGCTCGAGCGGGGCCATGTTGCGCGGCGGCCCGGAGCCGCCGGTCTGCCGCTTGTAGGTTTCGTAGACGTCCTCGAAGACCGCGGCGAGCGGGCTGTGGCGGTAGTTCGAGGCCATCATCGAAATCTCCTGCAGGCGCGAGGCGTTGCGGAAGGACTTGATGAAGCGGCGGCTCTCGTTGGTGACTTTCTTGAAGGCGCCGAGCTTGCTCAGGATAATCATCCACGAGTAGAGGCTGGCGATGAGCAGGACAACGAGAACCAGGAGCGCAACCGGGCTGAGATTGCCGGCCAGATGAGCAATGGCGCCGGCGCCGCGGGTAATCTGCTCACCCGCAGCGGGGACTGCATCGCTGTCCGATTGAAGAAACAGAAGTAACGCGGCGGTAAGAATTGTCGTCCACCTCTAGAGTTTACGGTATCAGACGCGGAAAGCGGTTCCAAGTTATCGAAGGGGTACCGGCTGTGCGGTTTGACCGTTTCGGGACGGTGGAAATCACGGCCGTTCATGCTATGCTGCGCACGGATTCGGTCATTATGCTCGTTGAGCTGCGCGCGGAAAATTACGCTGTTATCGATCACGCCATCGCGGTCTTTGGGCCGGGGCTGAACCTGCTGACGGGCGAGACCGGCGCGGGCAAATCGATTCTTGTGGATGCTTTGGCGCTGCTGATGGGCGGCAAGGCTTCGGCCGAGATTGTGCGCCACGGCGCGGAAAAGGCTACGGTTTCGTGCGTGTTTGAAGCGACGGCCGCGGCGGAGGCGATCCTCGAAGAAAACGGAATTGACGCCGAGGGCGCGGAGATTATTCTGCGGCGCGAGATGCTTGCGAACGGCAAAGGGCGCGTCTTTGTGAATAATCAGCCGGCGACGGTGACGGTGCTGAAGCAGCTTGCGCCGGAACTGGCGCTGGTTCATGCGCAGAGCGAGACGCTTTCGAGCTTTGACCAGGGACAGCAGAAGCATTTGCTCGATCGGTTTGGGGGGATTTCCGCGGATGCTGTTGAGAAGGCTTATGCGGCTTGGAAAGATGCTTCGGACAAGCTGGCTGATCTGTTGACGGGCGAAGAAGAACGGCTGCGGATGGTGGATCTGTGGAGCTACCAGGCGAAAGAGATTGAGGGGGCGAAGCTCGAAGCCGGTGAGGATGAGGCGCTTGAAACTGAGAAGCGCGTGCTGGCGAATGCGGAGAAGCTCTACGCTGCGGCGATGGGCGGGTTTGAGCAGTTGTATGAGGGCGGCGCTTCGGCGGAAGTGAATCTGCGCGCGGCGATTCGCAATGTGGAAGAGCTTGCGCGCTATGACGGCAGGTTTGCGGAGTCGGCGCAGCAGTTGGAATCGGCGCGGGCGATTGTGGATGATGTTGCCGCGAGTTTGCGCGATTATGCCGAGGGGATTAACGCGAGTCCTGAGCGGTTGGCCGAGATTGAGGATCGTTTGGCTGCGCTCGATCGGCTGAAGCGCAAGTATGGCAAGAGCGTGGCTGAGGTGATTGCCTTTGGCGAAGAGGTGAGCCGCAAGCTGGCCGAGGTTGAGAATCGCGACGAGGCGCTGAAGGCGCTGCGCGCGGCGGTGCAAGAGGCTTCGGAGAAGTATCGGAAAACTGCTTCTGCGTTGAGTCTGGCGCGCAAGGCTGCTGCGGAAAAGCTGGCGAAGCAGGCCGAGGCGCAGATCAATTCGCTGGCTATGAAGGTGAAGTTTGAGATTGCCGTGATGGACCTGCGCGATGAGCAGCATTGGACGGCGAATGGCTGGGATGAGGTGGAATATCGCCTCGCAACCAACCCCGGCGAGCCATTGAAGCCGTTGCATGAGATTGCTTCCGGCGGCGAGATGAGCCGCGTGATGCTGGCGCTGAAGGTTGCTGTCGAAGAGCATTCGTCGAAGGCGAACAGAAAAATTCCTACGCCGCGGACGCTGGTCTTTGACGAAATCGATATTGGCATTGGCGGGCGCGCGGCGGAGGCTGTGGGGCAGAAGCTTAAGGCGCTCAGCCGCGGACAGCAGATTCTTTGCGTGACGCATTTGCCGCAGATTGCGGCCTTTGCCGATCAGCATTTTGTGATCGAAAAAAAGGAAGCGGCGGGACGTACCAAGACGAATATCCGCTTGCTCGATCAGCGTGCGAGTACGCATGAAGTTGCGCGGATGCTTAGCGGGGCGAAGGTGACGGAGACCAGCCTGCAGCACGCGGCTCAGATGATTGCGGCTAGCAAGTAGATATTTCGCATTCCAGGCAGGAGTAAAATGCAAGCATGAACTGGTCCGGCTGCGATCTCGTGGAAGTTGTTCCCGGCAAGGTCAGCGGCGCGCCGCTGATTCGCGGCACGCGTGTGCCTGTGGATCAGGTTGCGGCCAGCCTTGACGGCGGGGAATCTGTCGAAGAGGTTGCTTATAACTACGATCTGCGGCCTGCGGACGTAGAGACACTGCAGCAGTTTGGGCGGAGCTAGTTGTCTATCTCTGAAAGTTTCTTGCATAGTTTGCGAAAGGTAAAAGCAGATCCTTCCCTCCGCCTGAAAAACGGCTACGGTCAGGATGACACTATATTCACATTGCGAACTTTGGAGGCGGGCTAGCTACCCGCGTCCGGGAACCCGATTTGTAAGCTGCTTATTTGCCTTGGGATTGATATACTAGTAACGTGACTTCCACTGTGCTCGATTCGATTCCGGCTCCCGTCCTGACCGACGATCGTAAGGCTGCTTCCGCTGTCGAGAAGCGTGTTCTGCTGCTTAAGCCGCGCGGGTTTTGCGCGGGCGTTGTGCGCGCTATCGACATTGTGAAAATTGCCCTCGAAACCTTTGGCGCGCCGATTTATGTGCGGCGCGAGATTGTGCACAACCGCTACGTGGTGAATGAGCTGGCGGAAAAGGGCGCGATCTTTGTGCACGAGATTGACGATGTGCCGGATGGGCAACGCGTGATTTATTCGGCGCATGGAGTTTCGCCGGCGGTGCGCGAGCGCTCGAAGGGGCGGAATCTGAAGGTGATCGATGCGACCTGCCCGCTGGTGACGAAGGTGCATTTCGAGGCCGTGAAGTTTGCCAAGCAGGGGTTTTCGCTGGTGCTGGTGGGGCATCGCGACCATGATGAGATCGAAGGCACCTTCGGCGAGGCGCCGGATGTGACGCAGGTGGTTTCAAGCGTGGAAGAAGTCGAGGCGCTCAAGGTGCCGGACCCGGATCGCGTGGCCTACCTGACGCAGACGACGCTTTCGCTCGATGAGGCGCGGGATATTATCCACGCGCTCAAGGCGAAATTTCCGAATATCGTGGGGCCGCACTCGCAGGATATCTGCTATGCGACGGAGAACCGCCAGGTGGCGGTGCGCAACGTGGCGCACCAGGCGGACCTGGTGCTGGTGGTGGGCTCGACGAACAGCTCGAACTCGAATCGGCTGGTTGAAGTTTCGCGTAATCTTGGCACCAACGGTTACCTCATCGATAACTCCGCGGCGATCGACTCGAAGTGGCTGGAAGGCGTGCAGAACGTGGCGGTTACGGCGGGGGCTTCAGCGCCGGAGATCCTCGTTGAGGACGTGGTGAATTATTTGCGTCAAAACGGTTTTGGGAGCGTCGAAGAAGTAGAAGTGATGCCGGAAAATGTTCGGTTTGGCCTGCCGCCGGAGATCGTTCAGGCGATCGGCGCGGCGGGCGGCGGAGAGGATCTTCCGGTCAACTAGGGACTTCAGGCAGCGGCAGGCGGGGAATGGCTTCGCCTGCCGGCACGATTTTGAGAAGATTCGGCGCGCCGCTGTTGATTTTTCGGCGCGTTTTTCCGTTAGAGTAGCGGCTAAGCAGTTAGTTGACTGAGCCGCTATCTTCCCCGGAGAGGGTTTTAGAGACCGCATGAGCATACAGAAGGGGAAACAGCAGTCCGCCGCGGTACCTGTTGTGCCGCAGAGTGTGGTGCCGAAGTTTGGGCGCCTGGATGCGGACCTGGCCGATGTGGATGCGGCGATCGGCCGCTCCGCCGATTATCTTCTCTCGAAGCAGCATCCGGATGGCTACTGGTGCGGCGAGCTTGAGGCCGACGCTATGCTGGAAGCCGACTATATCTTTCTGCATGTGCTGCTGGAATCCGGCGACGCGGGACGGCTGAAGCGCGCTTTTACGGAGATGATGCGCTACCAGAATGACGATGGTAGCTGGAGCATCTATCCAGGCGGGCCGGGAAATATCTCGCTGGCCGTGAAGTGCTACTTTTCCGCGAAGCTGATGGGCCTGAGCGCGAATGACGGGCGCATGAGGAAAGCGCGCGAGTGGATTCTGGCGCACGGCGGCGTGGTGGAGTGCAACACTTTCACCAAAATGTATCTCTGCGCGCTGGGGCAGTACGACTACGACGCCGTGCCGGCGATTCCGCCGGAGATTGTGCTGTTTCCGAAGTGGTTCTACTTCAATATCTACGAGATTTCTTCGTGGTCGCGGTCGATTCTGGTGCCGCTGGCGATCATGTACGCGAAGAAGCCGTTCAAGAAGATTCCGGCGGAGCAGGGGATTGACGAGCTTTTTGTGGGCGGGCGCGAGAATGCGGTGCTGCGGCTGCGCATGGATCGCAAGAAGCTGATTTCATGGCGGAATTTCTTCCTGATTTTGGACAGGATTACGCATCTGGCCGAGGCGGTACACATTCGCCCGCTGCGCAGGCTGGCGATCAGGCGCGCGGAGAAGTGGATGCTGGAGCGCCTCGAAATGACGGATGGGCTCGGCGCGATCTATCCGGCGATGATGAATGCGATTATTGCGCTGCGCTGCCTTGGTTATTCCGAGGATGATCCGCAGGTGATTCGCGCGCGGGATGAGTTTGAAAAGCTGGGCATTGAAGAACCGGCGAATGAAGACATGCCCGAGCCGACATTCCGGATGCAGCCCTGCATGTCTCCGGTATGGGATACGGCGCAGACGCTCTATGCGCTGGGCGAGGCCGGAATTTCGCGCGATGATCCGCGGCTGCTGAAATCTGCCGACTGGTTGCTCTCAAAGGAAGTGCGGCATAAGGGCGACTGGGCGATGAAGGTTCGCAACGCCGAGCCGGGCGGATGGTACTTCGAGTTCAACAACGAGTTTTATCCCGACACAGACGATACCGCGCAGGTGTTGCTGGCGCTGAGCAAGGTGGATAATCCGCGCGAGCGCTACCAGCACGAAGTGGCGCAGCGCGCGATTGCGTGGGAGTTCGCCATGCAGTGCAGAAACGGCGGCTGGGCGAGCTTTGACAAAGACAACACCAAGATGATCTTCCAGTACATTCCCTTTGCGGACCACAACGCTATGCTGGACCCGCCGACGGTGGACATTACGGGGCGGATGCTGGAGATGCTGGCCTGCTATGGCTATACGCGCGACGACAAGCGCGTGAAGAAGGCGATTGATTTCATTTTCAAAGAGCAGGAGCCGGATGGGAGCTGGTTTGGGCGCTGGGGCGTGAATTACATCTACGGAACGTTCCTGGTGCTGCGCGGGCTTGAGGCGATTGGCGTGGACCAGCACGAGCCGCAGGTGCAGCAGGCCGCGGAGTGGATTCGCATGGTGCAGAACCCGGACGGCGGATGGGGCGAGACCTGCGGCAGCTATGACGACCCGAATCTGCGCGGTGCTGGAACGAGCACGCCTTCGCAGACGGCATGGGCGCTGCTGGGATTGCTGGCCGCAGGCGACGATCGCTCGGACTCGATTGCCAAGGGCGTGCGCTGGCTGCTCGAACGGCAACTGGAAGACGGCGGGTGGGACGAGTCGATGCGCGAAGGCTCGAAGCGCGAGAGCATTATTACCGGCACCGGCTTTCCGCGAGTCTTTTACCTCGCGTATCACATGTATCGCCAATACTTCCCGCTGATGGCGCTGACGGCCTACAAGCGGGCGATGGAAAAGCAGCTTTTAGCCGTTAGCTCTTAGCTGTCAGCTTTGTGCTCGCGGATGAATCGAATTTGTTTTTACTAAAAGCTAATGGCTAAGAGCTAATAGCTAAGAGCTTGTAGTTGCAAAGGAATGGAATGCGCTGATCGCCAGCGCCCGGAGGATTTCTCAAATTATGGCTGTTCCTATCTCACAGATGTGGACGGTGGCATCGTACGTGCTCAAGCAGCGCGTCAAGGGCAACAGGCGTTACCCGCTGGTGCTGATGCTGGAGCCGCTGTTTCGCTGCAACCTGGCTTGCGCCGGATGCGGCAAGGTGCAGTATCCGCCGCACATTTTGAAAAAGCAGCTTACGCCGGAGGAGTGCTTTGCGGCCGTCGAAGAGTGCGGCGCGCCGATGGTCTCGATTCCCGGCGGCGAGCCGCTGCTTCATCCGCAGATCGTCGAGATCGTCAACGGGCTTGTGGCGCGCAAGAAGTACATTTACCTCTGCACCAATGCGCTTGAGCTGAAGAAACGTCTGCCGGAGTTTACGCCGTCGAAGTACCTGACCTTCTCGGTGCATCTGGACGGGCAGCGCGAGCATCATGATTTTTCGGTTTGCCGCGAGGGCGGTTACGATCTCGCCGTGGAAGGCATCAAGGAGGCTGTGAAACGCGGCTTTCGCGTAACGACGAATGCGACTTTCTTTGATGGCACCGATCCGAATTCTGTTCGCGCTTTCTTTGACGAGGTGATGGACATGGGCGTTGAGGGCATTGTGCTCTCGCCCGGCTATAGCTATGAGATGGCGCCGGATCAGCACCGCTTTCTCGGCCGCGCGCGCGTGCGGCGGTTGTTCCGCGCGATCCTGTCGAACCGCAAGAAGAGCTGGAAGTTCAACATGTCGCCGCTGTTTCTCGAATTCCTGATGGGCGACCGCAAGTATGAATGCACGCCGTGGGGCTCGCCGGCTTACAACATCTTCGGATGGCAGCGGCCGTGCTACCTGCTGCAGGACGGTTACGCTTCTTCGTTCAAGGAATTGATGGAGACGACGAAGTGGGAAGAGTATGGCGTGGCTTCGGGCAATCCCAAGTGCGCCAACTGCATGGTGAGCTGCGGTTATGAGCCTACGGCGGTGATGGACGGCTTTGGCTCGCTCAAAGGCTTCCTGGGGATGGTGCGCGGAACCTTCTCGACTTACAAA
>JASHPD010000177.1 GCA_030038315.1 Acidobacteriaceae bacterium | reverse complement strand
CTGTCAAGCAAATTGCTCCCGCCCACCCTGAATTTCCAGGAAAGAGCGTCTGAAGCCGCCATTTCCGCCATCTTCCGCGCAAAGGCAAAGGATTCGACCCGCAATCTTTCTTGACAACGAGTGGTCGGACCATATAAGAGTACATCGGTCTTGAAGTCTTGCCCGGATGGGGACTTGTGCCTTGGCGCGCGGGAAGCGCAACCCACAGCATTCCAGCCGCGAGAAAAACCTGATTGGAGTTTCAAAACAATGAAAACAGGATTCGACCGATCGCGGAAGGCGGGCAAATGCCTGTCCGGTCGGCTCACACTCGCCATCTGCGTTGGCCTTGCAACTCTCACAGCGGCGCCATCGGCGCGCGCCCAGGCGCCGGTCGTGCTGCCCGCGACGATCTCGACAATCGCGGGAAACGGCAGCAACGGCTCGTCCGGCAACGGCGGGCCGGCAACAGCCGCCGAGCTCTCGACGGATATGCGTGACCTGGCCGTCGATGGACAGGGCAACGTCTTCATCGTGGACGCCGACAACAACGACGTCCGCGAGATCAACGCCGCCACCGGCATCATCAGCGTCGTAGCCGGCGGCGGCAGCAGCAGCACGCTCTGCGCCGCGGCCATCGACGAGCAGGGCGACAACTGCATCGCCGCCACGCAGACCACGCTCAAGACGCCGCGCGGCATCGCCGTGGACAGCGCCGGCAACCTCTACATCGCCGACTATGACGCCTACCTGGTGCACAAGGTCAACATGCAGACCGGCATTATGACCGTGCTGGCCGGCTCGCCTTCCGGCAAGAGCAACAGCGGCAACAACAAGGGATACAGCGGCGACGGCGGACCGGCCGACATAGCCGCGCTCAACGAGCCGCGCGGCGTCACCGTGGACAGCCAGGGCAATGTCTGGATCGCCGACACCGGCAACAACGTCGTCCGCGAAGTGAGCGCCGCTACCGGCGACATCAACACCGTGGTGGGCTACAACACCGGCACCGCCACAAACGGCTCCTCAAAATCCGGCTACGGCGGCGACGGCTCCGCAGCCAACAGCTCCGGTGTCCTGCTCGATGAGCCCATCGGCCTCGCCTTCGATCCCGCCGGCAATCTCTACATCGCAGACTACGACAACAAGGTCATCCGCAAAGTCACCGCTACCGGCGGCGCGGTCACCGGCAGCAGCATCATCTCCACCATCGCCGGCGACCACTCCATCTCGTCGGCTCCAACCTCGGCTCCGACCTTCCCTGCAACCGCGGCCTCAACCTATCTCGGCGGCCCGAACGCCGTAGCCACCGATGCCGCGGGCAATGTCTACATCGCCGATTCCGGCGAAGACGTGATCTATCTCTACGATCCCACCGCGCAGACCATTACGCCGGTCGCCGGCCAGTGGGGCTACTCCGGCTCATCCACGGGATTCACCGTCTGCAGCAACGCGACCGACACGCTGGGCGACGGCTGCCCGGCCACGCAGGCGCTGCTCTACGCGAGCGGAAGCGTGCTGGGCGTAGCCGTCGATGCGCTCAACAACCTCTACATCACCGATCCCGGCGACGCGCGCATCCGCGAGGCCGCAAGCAACCTGGCCTTCCCGGCCACGGCCGCCGGAACCGCCGCCACGCAGACCGTCGAGGTCCACTTCGCGGCCAACGACACGCCGGCCGCCTCGAACGGCATCGCCTTCGGCGCCAATGCGGGTGACTTCACGCTCGGCACGCCGGCCTGCACCGTAGCCACCGACAACACCGACAACTGCACCGTCGCGGTCACCTTCAACGCGCTCTATCCCGGCCTGCGCGCCGCTCCGCTCGCCATTGTCAGCGCCAAATCCGAGCTGGCTTCGTACCCGATGAGCGGCACGGGCCAGGCCGCGCTGATGACCGTCGATCCCGGCACCGTGAGCACGCTCGGCAGCGGGCTTTCGGCCTCGCAGGGCGCGGCGCTCGACGCGCAGGGCAACCTCTACATCGCCGACACCGGAAACAACCGCGTCATCGAGATCAACGCCTCCACGCTCACGCAGACCGTTATCGCCGGAACCGGCACGGCGGGCTACTCCGGAAACGGCAAGGCCGCCACAAGCGCCACGCTCAACGCCCCGAAGGCCGTCGCAGTCAGCCCCAGCGGCGCCCTCTACATTGCCGACACGGGAAACAACGTCATCCGCGCCGTCAATCCGGTGACCGGCCTCATCTCCACCTACGCCGGCGGAGCTACCACAGCCTGCGCCGCCGCCAATGACACGCTCGGCGATGGTTGTCCCGCAACCCAGGCGAGCCTGAAATCGCCCTCCGGCGTGGCCGTCTCCACCGACGGCGATCTCTTCATCGCCGACACCGGCAACAACGCCATCCGCCGCGTGGACTCCAGCACCGGAGCCATCAACCTCCACGCCGGAACCAACGCCAACGTGGCCTGCTCCGCTTCCACTGACAATTACGGCGACGGCTGCCCGCTGATCTCGGCTTCCACCGTCTTCAACGCGCCCACGGGCCTCGCACTCGACGCCGCCAACAACGTCTTCGTTGCGGACACGGGCGACAACATCATCCGCGAGCTGAGCCCCGCCACCGGCCTCGTGACGGCCGTTGCCGGCAACGGCCAGTCCACCTTCACCGGCGACGGCGGCGCGGCCACTTCGGCCTCGCTCAACGCGCCCACGGCTATCGCACTCGACGCCGCCGATGACCTCTACATCGCCGACACCGGCAATGCCGCCGTCCGCATCGTCAGCTCCGCTACCGGAACCATCTCCACGCTGCTCGGCCAGGGCGGCACAGCCGGCTCCAGCGGCGGAACCGGAGCCGCGAGCGAGCTGCTCCTCAGCAGCCCGCAGGGAATTGCCGCCAGCGCGCAGGGCAATCTCTACGTCGCCGACACCGCCAACAACCGCCTCATCGCGGACAACCGCAACAGCGCCCTGCTCGCCTTCGGCAACAGCAACCTCAACGTTGCCACGCCTGAGCAGACGGCCACGCTGGCCAATCTCGGCAACGCCGCGCTGACCTTCGCAAACTCGCCCGTTTATACGGCCACCGGAGACACCGCCGACTTCACCCTCGACACCTCCGCCACAACGGCCTGTGCCGGTTCCGGCACCGTAACCGCCGGCGCCAACTGCACCCTCGCCGCCGCCTTCGATCCCGCCACGCAGAGCGCGCTCGCAGAGACACTGGCCTTCGCCAGCAACGCCGTGAATCAGGGCGCGGCCAGCCTCCAGCTCACCGGCAACGGCGTGATGCTGGCCACCACTACCACCACGCTCGCGCAAACCAGCCCCACCGGCGCGCTCACCTACGGCCAGTCTGCCACCTTCACCGCCACCGTTGCCCCAACCTCCGGCTCGGGCACACCCACCGGAACCATCGTCTTCTCAGTGGACGGCACGCGCCAGCCGGCCATCACGCTCGGCGCTTCCGACCAGGCCACGCTCACCATCACCCTCCCCGTCGGCAACCACACCATCGGCGCAGTCTACAGCGGCGACAACACCTACGCATCCTCGAACGCCACACTTTCCGTCCCGGTAGCGCAGGCGGCCACCACCACCACGCTCACCATCTCGCCCACCACGCAAATCCAGCTCCAGCCGGTCACCTTCACCGCGCAGGTAACCTCCTCCACCACCGGAACGCCCACCGGCTCCGTGAACTTCGTCTCCGGCGGAACGGTCCTCGGCTCCGGCACGCTGAGCGCCACCGGCGCAGCTACCTTTACCACAAGCTCCCTGGCCATCGCCGGCTACTCCGTCACCGCTGTCTACTCCGGCGACCCCAACTACGCCACGTCCACCTCGGCGGCCGTCGCGCTCACCATCAACCCCATCCCTCCGGGCATGATCGTCAGCGCGCAAACCACCTCGCTCAGCATTCCGCAGGGCGGCCAGGCGCAGACCACGCTCTACGTCACCCCGCAGGGCGGCCTCACCGGAACCGTCACGCTAAGCTGCTCCGGCCTGCCCGCAAACTCCAACTGCACCTTCTACCCGACAACGCTCAACCTCGGCGGCAATCCCACCTCCGTGCCGAGCTGCACCGTGCCCGCGTCCATGCCGGCCTCCACCGTCTGCACCACGCTGACGATCGCCACCAACCTCTCACCCGCCGCTACGCAGGCTAAAGCCGACGGCATGAGCCGCGGCGCTGGCCACGGTTCGGGGCTGGCCTTGGCCATCCTCTTTCCGAGCCTGCTTTTCGGTTTAGGCGGAATCTTCAGCAACAGGAAACGCAGTGTGCTCTGGACCATCGCCTTCGCGGTGCTCGCGCTCTCCGGCCTGACCGCGCTCTCCGGCTGTACCAGCAACATCACCCAGCAGCCCGCGCAGGTCACGCCCACCGGCACCAGCACCGTAACAGTCACGCTGACCGGCCAGAACAGCGTCACCCAAACCCAGACACTGACTCTCACCGTGGTAGCCGCCACGCCCGTCACCGCGAAAGCCAACCCGCTTCCGATGGGCGCGCCAGCCGCTCACGCCCTGGCGCTGCACACAAACCTGTCCATCGCTTCCCTGCTTCACTAAACCAACATTCCTCCGAGCAGCAAAAAAGGCCCGGTTCCGTCAGGAACCGGGCCTTGCTGCATTCCCACGCCATTTTGCAAAGGATGAGAGGCGTCGGGCCGGGGCAGATGGGCAAGAGCAAAATACGCCTAGCTGCATTCAAGCTGCGCGATAAGCTCGAATCAATAAGCTCGAATCCTGGATGATCCCGTTAGAGTAAGCAGGCTTTGCCTTTGAGTCTGGCATCGCGCCGGGCTTGGATGCCGGCGCCGGGATACGTTCCGGGCAAATCCGCAGGCGGCCGGGCCGAATTGCCAGGGCGCAGTCCCTACAAACTTAGTTCAGAATGCGATCCAAGGCGGACGAGCTGCAACGTCTCAGAGTCAGGCTTTGCATAAATCAGCACAAGATCGGGCCTGATATGACAATCCCGAAAGCCCCGCCAATCGCCGGTTAAAGCGTGGTCATACAAGCGCGCTTCTAACGGATCATCGTTGGCGAGAGCCGCTACCGCTCCGGCAAAATGCTCCGCGAGATAGGCCCGATGCGGCCCTTTCAATTCCCGCTTGTAGTCGCGCTTGAATTTGGCGGTACGATCAATCCTCCGCATTCAGGTCCGTCATCAAATCCTCAACGCTGCTAAAGCTCTTAACCTTGCCGGCGCGCGCATCGCGCATCGCCGCGATGGTCGCTGCATTCGGAATCAGCGGTTCAAACGGAAGCGCCTTCTCATGCGCAACGCGCGTAAGCATGAGGCGCACCGCGTCGGACACGGTTAGGCCGATGGTTTCGAGGACAGCGGCGGCCTCGGCCTTGATTTTCGGGTTGATGCGAGTCTGTACCAGCGCGTTTGCGGCAGCCATCTTGCACCTCTGCATTACATTGTAATTCATTCTCTGAAAATTATGCGCCCACGGAGGACTCAGATGCCATTCCGACCGGCTGGGAGAATGCACTGTAGGGATACGATCTTCGAGACTACCTTCTGTAGCGTTGTTTCGGTGTTTGTGCCCAAAAATTTCTTCGCTATTATGGCGCTGACGCACAAAAGGTAGGCCGGGGCTTTTTTAGCCCCGGCAATAAAGTCAGTAATAAGTGGGGCCTTTAGGTGGGAAGTTTCATTTAGGCCCTGAGATATGCTTTTCGCCTCAGTTTGAGACTTTCTGCATCCGCGCCATAATAGCCCATTCCCACAACAGAAAAGCGCCGTCTGCTACTTCCCTCCATACACCGCAGCCGAAAGATCCGCCGTACCCATCTTCCCGCTGGCCGTATCGCGCACAATCACCCGCGCCCGCGTAGCTCCCGCCGGCATCTGCGCCGGAATCCGAAACTCAATCGTCCCCGCGCCCTGCCCCGCAACCAGCTTTGCCGCCATCTCCCGGATCTCGTGGCCGATCATCCGGTTGTCCTTGAAGAAGGCCACCATCAGCGTCACCTCTGCCCGCGCCGAATCCGGTCCCGAGCCGTCCTCCAGCTCGCTCAGCGAGAGATCCCTCGCGCCCACGTCTACCGCCAGCACCCCCGCCGCGCCCGCAACCGGATGCGCCGCAACTGCAAGGCCGGTATAAGCAATGTTGCTGTTCGCTGCGCTGCCCAGGTCGAACGCGATTTTTTTGCGCAATAACTCAAGATTCCCCGTCTCCGCCGACGCAGCCGTCGCCGCGGCCTGCGTATAGTAGCCGTTGCGCGTCGTCGCGTGCAGGCCGGGGCGATTCATCTTCACTTCAATCCGCCGGTAAGCCGCCGCGTCGCTCCGGTTCGTCGGCTCATAGCTCAGCGTGTAGTAGTTGTCCCCGTCGCGCACCGACGTGCCAATCGCCGCATCCACGTCGTTGCGCGAGGCAAAAATCCGCCCGCCCGTCGCCGGAGCCAGCAGTTGAAAGTTCACATCGCCCGCAAAAGGATCGCTGCCGTTTTCGTCCTCGGCGGCGTCAAGGTCGTCCGGCGTCTGGATCAGCACCGTCCCCGCGGAAACCTCCGTCGGGTCAATCGAAGTCAGCGTAATGCGCTCGTCGCGCATCATCCCGATCGCGTGCCGCACCGCCTGCTCAATCACCGCGGCCTCCGCGTCCGTCGATTCGTTCGTATTCACCGCCGGAAATCCGCGCCCCACCCAGATCACGTTCTTGCGTCCCGGATGCCCCGCCGAAGCCTGCGCAATCTGTTCGAGCGAGCCAAGCGACATCGCCAGCCGCTCCGCCGTGCCTGGCCCGCCCTTGCCGCTCTGCATCAGCCGCCACGGATACTGCGGAAAGTGATTCTTCAGCGCCGCCAGCAGCGCATCGCGGTCCAGCGTGTAATCCTGCAGCACCTGAAATTTCGTGTTGCTCGCCACCAGCAGCTCCGTCGGCTGCGCCAGCCGCGTCGGCTGGCTCTTGAGGTAGTTCACCACGGCCTGCCGCGCATACGCCATGTCCTCAAAGCGCGTATTCAGCTCATCGAGCACAATCATCGTCACCGGCGCATCGGGAACCCTGGCCAGGTCGGCCGTCGAATGAATCTCCACGCCCGCCGGCAGCCTGTGCTGCTCCGGCCCTTCAAAGTAACGGATCGTCTGCGGCTGCTTGTCCTCAAGCACGGTGAAGTCGCTCTTCGTCAGCCCCGGCACCGTGTGGCCGGCCTTATCGGTCACCACAACGTCCAGCACCACAAGCCGCGTCGTGACGGAAAGCGTCGGCTCCTGCTCCGGCGCGGCAGGAGCCTGCGCGAAAGCAAATCCGCAAACAGAAAAACCAAGGGCAAAAACGGCCAGTGCGTTGCGCAAGAAAGAAAACCTCCGGAATCGTCAGCGGCAGACAGCTTCCATCATAATCACTCAAACTACGCCTCTGTGGTCAGACCTGAAATTCGTTCCTGGCCGCAAAATCGAACCCCATTCACTGCTATATTTTCCTGAAAATCCAAATTCTATCCGAAAATACAAGATATTTCCCATCATCCAGGCTGCGAAGCCAGCTCTGAAAAATCTAGAGGTCAGACCAATATGCAATCTTTCGCTTGCCTGTTGTCTGACCCGCGTGCAATCCTTCTTTCTGCCTTCGGTTTCTCATTTTTCCTCTGCGAGCAGCTTTTACCGTGACTTCCATTCCGCGCCTGCGCATTTTCCCCCAGCTTTCGTTTCTCGTCTTCCTGCTCTGCCTGCGCACGGCCGCCGCGCAGGACACGCGCACCGTCACCGAGCCCGTTTTTCCAGCCTCCTGCACGGTGCTCACCGCGCAGTTGACCGAAACCGGCAATCAGCTCCCCTCGGCCGATGAAACCGAGTTCGACACCAGCCGCATCCAGTCCGCGCTCAACGGCTGCGCCGCGGGCCAGGCGGTTGAGCTTGCGCAAGGCTCCGGCGGCGCAAACGCTTATCTGATCCAGCCCATCACCATCCCCGCCGGCGTAACGCTTCTGGTCGATGCCGGCGTCACCGTCTACGGCTCGCGCGACCCGCGCGACTACGACGCGGTAGCCAACGAATGCGGCACCGTCGCTTCCTACAGCAACGGCTGCAACCCGCTCATCAGCGTCAACGGCGCAAACGCCGCCATCATGGGCTACGGCGTCATCGACGGCCGCGGCGGCCAGACGCTCATCGGCGCCGGCGCGCCTGCCGACACCACCTGGTGGCAGCTTTCAAGCGAAGCGCAGGCAGAAAGCCTCAACCAGAACAATCCAGTCCTGCTGAACGTCAACGCCGGCAACTTCACGCTCTACAAAATCACACTGCAAAACTCGCCCATGTTCCACGTCACCTATGAGGGCAACGGCCTCACCGTCTGGGACGTGAAGATCATCGCCCCCGGCACGGCACGCAACACCGACGGCATCGATCCCGGCCCCGCGCAGAACGTGACCATCACCGATTCCTACATCGGCGACGGCGACGACAACATCGCGCTCAAGCCCGGCGGCAGCGCCACAACCGGCGGAACGGTCTCCGATGTCAGCATCACCAACAACCACTTTTACGTCGGCCACGGCATGTCCATCGGCAGCCAGACCAGTGGCGGCGCAACGAACATTCTCGTCCAGAATTTGAACATCGACGGCGACCCGACCAACTCGAACGACACCGGCATCCGCATCAAGAGCGAATCGAGCAACGGCGGCCTCATCGACGGCGTGACCTATGAAGACGTCTGCATGACGAACGTCGCCACGCCCATCACCTTCAATCCCTTCTATTCCAGCTCCACCGGCACGGAATACCCGCAATTCCAGAACATCCTGCTCTCAAACGTTACCGTGCTCACTCCCGGAACCGTGCAGTTGGAGGGTTACAGCGCCGCGTACCCGCTCGGCCTCACCCTCGACAACGTGAATTTTTCCTCCGCCTTGCCGTCGAGCGATGTAACGGCCTCGAACGCCAACATCGCGCTCGGCCCCGGTCCTGTGAACATTCCCGTTGCAACCAACGCCGGCAACAACGTGACGGTGACGGATAACGTCACCTCAACGGAAGCGGCCTATAGCTGCACCAGCGCCAGCTTCCCCACGCTCGCGCCGGAATTCTTCGCCAGTGCGCAGCAGTCAGCGCCCAATGCGCCCGTCACGCTCACCGCCATCTTCGAGCCGGTCATCGAGTCGCCCACCACGCTCGTCGCCACCGAGCCCACCGGAACCGTCACCTTCTACGACGGCGCGGCTAGCGTAGGCAGCGTAACGCTGAGCGGCAGCGTCGATCTCGCCGCGCTTACCCTCAACACCGAAACCGCCGGCACGCACACTTACACCGCCGTCTACTCCGGCGACTCGAACTACGCCTCCATGACCACCGGCGCGGCC
The DNA here is from genome assembly GCA_030038315.1 of Acidobacteriaceae bacterium. Lineage (GTDB taxonomy): Bacteria > Acidobacteriota > Terriglobia > Terriglobales > Acidobacteriaceae > Telmatobacter. The sequence goes on along the minus strand of JASHPD010000177.1, from coordinate 28,718 downwards.
ACGGTCACCGTCACGGCGCTCGCATCTTCCACCGTGCTCACGGCCTCGCTCACGCAGGCGCTGGCCGGCGCATCCGTAACGCTCACCGCAACCGTCACCTCCACCAGCGGCGGAACGCCCACCGGCACAGTCAACTTTGTCAGCGGCGCAACCGCGCTCGGCTCGGCCACGCTCAACGCCGGCGGCATTGCCACGCTCACCTTGGCCAGCCTGCCCGCTGGCATCGACAGCATCACCGCCGCCTACCAGGGCGACTCGAATTACGCCGCTTCCACTTCAGCCGCGGTGACCGTAACGATTTCCGCGAACACGGCCACCTCAACCGCGCTCACCGCCTCGCAAACGACGATCAATGCCGGCCAGTCCGTCACGCTCACGGCCGCGGTAAGCGGCGGCAGCGGCGCGCTGAGCGGCACGGTGACCTTCCTCGACGGAACCACGGCGCTCGGCACAGCCAGCCTGAGCACAAACGGCACGGCCACCTTCACCGCGTCCTCGCTGGCCGGAGGCACGCACAGCATCACCGCCTCCTACGCCGGCGCGGGCAGCAATGCCGCTTCGGTTTCCGCGCCGGTCGCCGTCGCGGTGCAGGATTTCACGCTTGCCGCAAGCCCATCCACGCTGAACATCGAGCCCGGCAGCTCCGGCACGGCCACGCTCACCTTTACGCCGCTCGGCGGCCTCACCGGAACCGTTACCTACACGTGCAGCGGCCTGCCCACCTACATCAGTTGCGCCGGCGGCACGGCAACCATCAGCAGCGCAAGCGCCGCAACGGCCACGCTCAGCGTCAGCGTTGCCTCCACCCTGGCTTCCGGCCTGCTGCCGCTGCCTTTCGTGCTGGTTTTCACGCGCCGCCGCGCGCGCCGCAGGCTCGTTATGCTGCTCGGCCTGGCCGTCTGCTGCCTCGCGCTCTCGGCCTGCGGCGGCAGCAGTGGTTCGACCAATAGCGGAAACCAGGCACCACCGCCCGGCACCGAGACCGCGACCGTTACGGCCACCGTCACCACCGCAGCCGGAACGCTTTCTCACATGGCAACAATCGCCGTGAACGTTCAGTAATCGCAGCCCACGGCAACGGTAACCCGGCGCGCGCGGAGAATCTCCTTGACAGCCGTTATCGCGCCTCAGTAGTATGCGCGTGGTCAGACCACATCCTGCCACACAGGCGCGATGGGCTTACCGCAGTTGCTACCCGCAAGTTCGCAGCCGGCGTTTCGGCAGTCCCTGCTCCGCGGGAAATCTCCGCGCAGGGGCGCAGGCGCCCGCGATTTTGCAAGCCGTTTCGAATGTTGTTGCCGAGGAATTGTCCGTCCATGAAAAAGACCGCGTTATTCCGTACTCTTTCCGCCCCAGTCTTTGCCCTTGCCGCCGTTTTCGCCGCATCTCTTTGCGCCTCCGCCCAGACCGGCACACAGACCGGCGTTCCGCCCGTCTTCGTCCAGGTGCCGTTTGCCAGCCTTGAGGCCGGAGGCACCACCTGCTCCGGCGCGATTGACGTGGATGGCACAAATTACGGCGACGGCTGCCCGGCCACGCAGGTAGCCATCACTGCGCCTTACAGCACCGCCGTGGACAAGTGGGGCAATGTCTACTACGCGGCAACTCCCTCCGCCGGCATCGTGCAGGTCATCTACGCCGGCGCCGTCATCGTCAACGGCGTGTCCAATCCCGCCACGGCACTGATTGAGGCCGCCAATTCCGCCGTGGGCACGCCCGTGGCCGGCGACGTTTACACGGTAGCCGGCGGACTCTCCGGCGCGCCGTCCTCCTGCACCAACGGCGCCACTCCAAGCGGCAACGGCAGCGGCTGCCCCGGCACCGGCAGCTACCTCAAAAAGGCCTATGGCATCGCCGTGGACGCTGACGGCAACATCTTCATCCTCGACGAGAGCGAATCCGACGCGTATGTGCTGCTCGCCAACTCCACGGACCTCGCAGCCCAGCTCGTGAGCCTTGAAGACTCCGGCGCAACGCTCACCGTCGGCTCCATCTACCTCGTCGCCGGCAAAGGCGGCGGCTATGCCGACGGCGTGCTGGCCACCAGCGGCAAGATCCACGAGTCCTACGGCATCGCCGTCGATGCAAACGAGAACCTCTACATCGCCGATTACGAGAACGACGCCGTGCGCATGATCAACGGCCCCAACACTACCAGCGGCGGCGTCGGTCCCGGTTACATCCACACCATCGCCGGCGATTGCACCAGCTCCGGCTGCACCGCGCTGAGCGGCACGGCGGCCTCCAACACGGCGGCCATCGGCGCGGCCTTCGTGGACCCGGCCGGCATCGCCGTCGATGCCTACGGCAACGTCTACGTCGGCGACAACGCCGATGCAGTCAGCGCGACGGCATCCGTGCGCGTCATCTACGCCGGCGGCTCCAACAACCCCGTTGCCAACCTCATCAGCCTCGAAACCGGCGTCAGCACGCCCACCGCGGGCTACGTTTACACCATCGCCGGTTACGCCAACGGCGGAAGCACCTCGGTGGGCAACGGCAGCCTGGCCACGGCCAGCAACGTCGGCTTCGACAGGATCACCGGCCTCACCCTCGACAGCAACGGCAACCTTTACATCGTGGACTACAACGGCGCGGACGATATGTCCGTTGCCGAGCTGAACGCATCCAACGGCTACCTGTATTACATTGCTGGCGGCTCCGTCGCATCCTCGCTCGGCAGCGGCGACTACTGCAACGGCGGCTCGAACGGCCCTGCCATGACCGACGCCTACGGCGACGGCTGCCCGGCCACGCAGGCCAGCGCGCACCACGCCGAGGGCAATCCCTCCTTCGATTCCCAGGGCAACCTCTACTTTGCCGACAACGACGACGGCCTCATCCGCAAGCTCACCTTCAGCAGCTTCCCGGCCACATCGGTCGGCACGGCGGCTGCTACGCAGTCCATCGCCTTTTCGCTCCTCACCGGCAGCTCCAGTGAGGCCGCAAGCAATGTGGCCGCAACCGTCGTCACGCAGGGCACGGCCAGCAATGAGTTCGTCAATCCCGGCGGCAGCGCCGACACCTGCACCGGCTCGACCACGCTCACCGGCTTCCCGGACAACGCCGGCACCCAGGCCGACAGCACCTGCGTGGTTCCCGTCACCTTCACCCCGGCCAAAGCCGGCCTGCGCGCCGGCGCGGTTCAGATCGCCGCCACCGTCAACAGCGCCGCCATGACCTCAACCGCCTTCCTCAACGGTACGGGCCTCGGCGCGGCGCTGGCCATCGACCCCAGCGCGTCCTCGGCCATCGGCTCGGGAACCGCTCCGCAGGGTGTGGCCACCGACGCCGCGGGCAACACCTACATCGCGTGGCAGAACGGAACGCTTTCCAGCACGCCCGCCGGGCCGCTGGCCACAGCCATCACCGGAGCCACCGTCAATCCGCACCAGATCGCCATCGACGGCGCGGGCGACGTCTACGTGGCCGACACCGGCAACAACCGCATTGCGGAGCTGGCCTCCGGCGCAACGAGCTTCACAACCGCCGTCAGCGCCTTCGGCGGCTCCAACCTCAGCAGCCCGCAGGGCGTAGCCGTGGATGGCTCCGGCAATCTCTACATCGCCGATACCGGCAACGCGCGTGTGCTCTTCGTGCCGGTCAGCGGCCAGTCCAGGGTTCTGGGCAGCGGCTTTGAGACTCCCGTCGCCGTCGCCGTCGATGCCGGCGGCAACGTCTACGTAGCCGACACCGGCATCGACAGCATCGTCAAGATCACCGCCAGCGGCACGCAAACGACCCTGGCCGGCAGCGTGGCTCCGGCCAGCCTCGCCGTCGATGCGGCCGGCGACGTGGTCTACACCGACACCGCGCTGCTCGAAGTCGTGGAGATTCCCGCCAGCGGCGCAAATTCCGTCATCGCCTCCGGCCTCACCACGCCAGCGGGCGTGGCGCTCGACGCCAACGGCGGCGTCTACCTGGCCGACACCTCCCAGACCGGCGTCCTCTACTACCCGCGCAACGCCTCCGCGCAGACCTACGACGCCAGCAGCGACCCGCTGAACGCCACCGTCACCAGCATCGGCAATGTTGCCTATAGCGGCACGCTCACCTCGACCGACAGCACCGACTTCGAGCTGACGGACGCTTCGAGCAACGGCTGCCCCGGCACCGCTTCGCTTGCCCTTGCCGTGGGCCAGAACTGCGGCTACACCGCGCTCTTTGTCCCCTCGGCAACAGGCACGCTCACTGACACGGTGACCTTCACCGGCAACTCGGTCAACGGCAATCCCACGCTGACGCTCACCGGAACCAATACCGTGGCCAAGGTCGATACCACCACCACCATCGGCGACCTGAGTCCCGCTTCGCCGGTCTATGGCGGCAGCGTGCAGTTGACGGTGACCGTGGCTCCGCAGAGCGGCAGCAACACCCCCGCCGGAACCATCACCTACACCGTGGACGGCGGCACGGCCAGCGCGGCGGAGACGCTTACCGGCGGCGCTTATGCTTTCACGCTCACCGGACTCAGCGCGGCCCAGCACACGGTCACCGCCAGCTATACGCCGGGCACGAGCGCGAACTTCAATCCATCGAGCACCGCCACAACCTTCACCTTCACTGTCGCGCCGCTGGCCATCACGGCCTCGGCAACTTCCGTCAGCGCGGTCTACGGCACGGCCATCCCGGCCATCACCGGCTCGCTCACCGGCGTGCTCGCCGCGGATACTGCCAACGTGGCCGCAAGCTGCTCGTCCGCGGCCACAGCGGGCTCCAAAGTGGGCAGCTATCCCATCACCTGCGCGCTCACCGGCTCGGCCGCGGGCAACTACACAGTCACGACGACCGGCTCGCCCACGGTCACCATCACCCCGGCCACGGTCACGCTGGCCATCGCCAACGCCACAAAGACCTACGGCGCGGCCAATCCAACCTTCAGCGGAACCTTCACCGGCGTGCTCGCCGCGGATGCGGCGAATGTTTCGGCAAACTACTCCACAATAGCCACGGCAAGCTCAGCCGTGGGCAGCTATCCCATCACCGCAACGGCGCTCACCGGCTCCGCCGCGGGCAACTACACGCTCGGCACGGTCACGCAGGGCTCGCTGGCGGTCACGCCGCTCGCCATCACGGCCACGGCCAACTCCGTCACCGCGGCCTACGGCCAGGCCATTCCGGCCATCACCGGCTCACTCACCGGCGTGCTCGCCGCGGACACCGCCAACGTAACGCCGGTCTTCTCCACCACGGCAACTTCCGCTTCGCCGGTGGGCAGCTATCCCATCACCGTGGCGCTCACCGGCTCCGCCGCGGGCAACTACACCGTCACGCTCACCGGCTCGCCCACAGTCAGCATCAAAGCCTCCGCCGTCGCCGTCGCCGTCAACAACGCTACGCGCGCCTACGGAGCAGCGAATCCGGCCTTTAGCGGAACGCTCACCGGCGTGCTGCCTGCCGATGCCGCCAACGTCACAGCCGTTTATTCGACAACAGCCACGGCAACCTCGTCGGTAGGCAGCTATCCCATCACCGCAACGGCGCTCGCCGGCTCCGCGGCAGCCGACTACGCGCTGGGAGCCGTAACGCCCGGCACGCTGACCGTCACGCAGGCCGGCACCACCATCACGCTGGCCACATCGAACCCGAGCATCGGCTCCGGAGACTCAGTCACCTTCACCGCAACCGTGGCCTCCGCCACCAGCGGCACGCCGAGCGGCTCGGTGGTCTTTTCCGCCAGCGGCTCCACTATCTGCACCATCACGCTTTCCGGCGGCGTAGCGCCCTGCACCACCAGCAGCCTGCCTGTAGGCGCGCTGAGCGTGACCGCCGCTTACGCCGGCAGCACCGACTTCACTGCCTCGACCTCATCTCCGGTTAGTGAAACGGTCACCGTCCCCGTCGTCAGCGGAACCACGTCGTCCTCCTCGGTGAACGTCTCCTCCGGATCAACAGCCACCGTGACCGTCAACATCGCGGCGCAGGGCGGTTACACCGGAACCGCCACGTATAGCTGCGCGCTGCTGCCCGTAGACATGACGTGCAGCTTCTCGCCCGCAACCTCCACCTTCACCTCATCCACCACAACAGCCAGCACCACGCTGACAATCTCCACCGGCGGCTCGTCCAGCGCAACCAGTAGCAGCTCCAGCGCAATCTCCCGAACCGGCGCGCAGGCCTCCGCGCAGCGGCACGGCTCCGGATTGGCTTCAGGCGCCGTGCCGCTGGCCGCGCTCGCCGGAATCTTCGCCGGCCTTTTGGCGCTGGGCAAAGCGCGCAAGCGCCTCAGCCGCTACCTCGCCCTGATGGCCCTGCTCCTGGCCGGCATCGCCGGAGTCGGCAGCCTCACCGGATGCGCCGGCGGCTCTTCAAGCGCGGGACACACCCCGGCCGGTACCTACAACATCGAGGTCCAGGTCACTGCCGGAACCGTGCAAAGCATCCCGCTCACCGTGGTCGTGCAGTAAACAGGCGCAGTAAGGCTCAACAAAAAACCTTGTTGAAAATGGCAAGCCCTCGCGGAGAAATTCCGCGAGGGCAATTTTTTGAGCAGGCAAAATCGATTTCAGTGCGGATACGAATGAGTGCCCCACGTCCGTATGTTCGGACGTGGGATCACACAAACCTCAATTCAAGTTTCAGGCGACGATATCCACCCGCACGCCTTCAAGTTCGGAAGCCGTCTCCGCCGGCCCGTAAACCATCTCCGTCGTCCGCACCGCGGCGCGGATCGAAGCCTGCATCCGCTCCACCGTCGCCGCAATCTCCGGCTTCGCCCCGGCAATGTCCAGCGTCACCCGCTGGAGCCGCCGCGTCTGCGAGACCTTCGCCGTGGTCCGCAGCCCGCGCACCGCGCGCAGAATCGCGCCCAGCACTTCCATCTCCGGCACCGTCACCCTCCACTCCGCGCGCTCCTCGGGCCACGCGGAAACGTGCAGCGAGCCGGCCGTGACCTGATCAACTTCGTGCCCCTTGTAGAACTGCTGGTAAAGGTACTCGCTCACAAACGGCAGAAACGGCGCATAAAGCCCAAGCACAATCCGCAGGCTCTCGAAGAGCGTCGAGCGCGCCGAAGCCCGCGTCTGCTCCGAATAATTCTCCGGCGTCCAGAAGCGGTCCTTAATCAGCTCCAGGTAGTCGTCGCAGAAGATCGACCAGAAAAAGCTGTCCGTAGCTTCGCGCGCCTCGTGGTAGCTGTAATTCTCAAAAGCCTTCCGCGCAACCGGCAGAACCTTGTTCAGCTCCGCCAGCAGCCAGCGATCCTCCGGCGTTCTCTCCGCAAACGGCACAAAATCCTTCGCCGGATCGTAGCTCCCCATCTGCAAATCCGCAAACCGCGCCGCATTCCACAGCTTCACGACGAGCTTGCGCCCGATCTGCACATCCTTCTCGTTGTAGCGCAGATCATGCCCCAGCGACCCGCCCGCGGCCCAGTAGCGCACCGCGTCCGCGCCGAACTTCTGAACCACCGCGTAAGGATCGTACCGGTTGTACCCATTCGCGTCGGTGTACTGTTCCAGGTCGCGCTTGGAAATCTTCTTGCCGTTCTCGTTCAACCCCCACCCGGAGATCATCACGTTCTGCCACGGCAGGCTGTTGGTGTGCAGATGCGACTTCACGAGCGTATAAAACAGCCACGTGCGGATAATCTCAAAAGCCTGCACGCGCACCGTCATCGGATAAAGCCGGCCATCGCCAATCCGCCCCGGCGTTCCCGCCCAGTTCGAATTGATGAGCGGCGAAACCGACGAAGTCATCCACGTGTCCAGCACGTCCGCATCCGGCGTAAACTCGCTCGCGCCGCACTTAGGACACTTTTCAGCAGGAGCTTTCGACTCCAGCGGATCGACAGGCAGCGCAGCCTCATCCGCCAGCACCACCTCACCGCACTTCGCGCAGAACCACACCGGCACCGGCACGCCGTAAAACCGCTGCCGCGAGATATTCCAGTCGTACTTGAGCCCCTTGATCCAGTCCTCAAGCCGAACCTGCATCCACTCCGGAAACCACTTCAGCTCCTTGGCGCGCTCCAGCAGCTCATCCTTCATATCGAGCACGCGGATAAACCACTGCGGAGCCATCACAAACTCAACCGGCGCATCCGAGCGGTCGGAAACCGAAACCACCTGGTCCACAACCTTCGAGCCGGTCAGCACGCCCGCTTCGGTCAGCGCAGCCACAACCTTGCCGCGCGCCTCCTCGCTCTTGAGCCCGGCAAACTCGCCGGCGATCTCCGTCATGCGCCCATTCGAGCCAATGGCAATGCGCAGCTCCAGCCCATCGCGCTTCCACCGCCGCACGTCCTCCGAATCGCCAAAGGTACAGACCATCATCAGTCCCGTGCCAAAGGCCGGATCGACATCCTCATCCGCCAGCACCGGCACCGTCTGCCCAAAGAGCGGCACCGTAGCCTTCTGCCCAATCAGGTGCGTATAGCGCGCATCTTTCCCATTGCAATAGAGCGCCACGCAGGCCGGAAGCAGCTCCGGCCGCGTCGTCGAAATCGTCAGCGGCTCGCCATTCGCGCCCTTGAAGACAATATCGTGCAGCTTGCCCTTGCGCTCAATCGTTTCGAGATCCGCCTGCGCCAGCGAAGTCTCCAGCACCGGGTCCCAGAGCACCGGCTCATGCGAGCGATAAATCCGCCCCGCCTTGTAAAGCTCGATAAACGACTTCTGCGAAGTCCGCTGGCAATGGTCGTCAATCGTCGAGTAGCGCAGCTTCCAGTCCACGCTCAGCCCCAGCGAGCGCCAAAGCTTCTCATATTCCTTCGCGCCCTCAGTCGTCACCTGCAGACACAGCGCACGAAACTCGCTCCGCGTAGTCTTCGACTTATTAATCTTGAAAGTCTTCTCGACATACCGCTCCGTGGGCAACCCGTTATCGTCAAAGCCCATCGGATAAAAAATCTTCCGCCCGTTCATGCGGTGATAGCGCACAATGAACTCCGCCTGCGCGTAGCTCATCGCATGGCCCACGTGCAGGTGCGAGGCCGAAACATAGGGCGGCGGCGTGTCAATCGAAAAGGTTTCGCCCGCCGCCTTCGGGTCGTAAGAATAAATCCCCAGCTCATCCCACAGCCGCTGGCAAAAGGCTTCCACTTCGGCTGTTTCGATTTCCTTCGGGAGCCGGCTCTCGGTTTCCAGTTGCATAGATTGTCGGTTCGCTTCCATCGCCCTGATCGGAATTCCGCCGCGCACAGCCCTGGCATACAGGTCAGGCGCAGCGAAACAGGGCTAAACAGCTTATTTTATCAAGCGCTCGGATCGCTAATTGCGATTGTTCTCCGGTAAATCTCGTTTATCCTGTCTGCACCGATGAACAGACGCTCCGTGCTTTCCCTCCTTGCCGCAGTTCTTGTTTCCGCATCGCCGCTCCTCGCAGCCGCGCAAAACGCACAACCTGACGCATTGCCCTACAAGGGCGAGCAGCCCGTGCGCGCGCAGCACGGCATGGTGGTGAGCGTGCATCATCTCGCTTCCGACGCGGGCGTTGAGATTCTCCAATCCGGCGGCAACGCCGTAGACGCCGCCGTAGCCACCGGCTTCGCGCTCGCCGTCGTCCATCCTTCGGCAGGCAACCTCGGCGGCGGCGGCTTCATGCTCATCCGCCTGCACAGCGGCAAAAGCACCTTCATCGACTACCGCGAAAAGGCTCCGCTGGCCGCAACGGCGACGATGTACCAGGACGCGCAGGGGAACATTATTCCCGGCGCGAGCATTACCGGCTACAAGGCCATCGGCGTCCCCGGCTCGGTGGCGGGCATGGTCTACGCCGAGAAAAAATACGGCAGGCTCGACCTCAAAAAAGTCATGGCCCCGGCCATCCGGCTTGCCAGTGAGGGCTTTGTGCTCACCGAGCAGGAGGCGCATGAGCTCGCCACGCCGGGCCTCGCCGGCTTTGCCGACACGCATCGCATCTTCCAGCGCGACGGCAATCTCTACAAAGCCGGTGAAGTCTTCAAGCAGCCCGAGCTCGCCGCGACTTTGGAGCGCATCTCCGAAGACCCCGATGACTTCTACCACGGCCAAATGGCCAAAGAGCTCGTCGCCGATCTCCAGAAAGGCGGCGCGCTCATCACCCTCGACGATCTCGCCCAGTACAAGGCCGTCGAGCGCAAGCCCATTGAAGAAAGGCTCAGCGGCCACTTCCGCGGCTACACCATCTTGAGCGCGCCGCCGCCATCCTCCGGCGGAATCGTCCTCGTCTCCGCGCTCAACATCCTCTCGAAGTACGACCTGAGCAACCTCGGCGACCGCTCGCCCCAGTGGATTCACCTCGTCACCGAAGCCTACCGCCGCGCCTTCATGGACCGCGCCGACTATATGGGCGACCCCGACTTCAACCCCATCCCGGTCAAGCAGCTCATCGCGAAGAAATACGACGCCGCATGGCGCAAATCCATCCAACCCGACGCCGCCACGCCCAGCGCATCGCTCACTCGTCCCGCCGGCTTCCTGCCGCCGCCGGCCAAAACCGCCGGCCATTATCACGAGTCGAACAACACTACGCATTACTCCGTGGTCGATGCGCAGGGCAACGCCGTCAGCGTCACCACAACGCTCAACAACAGCTTCGGCTCCTATGTGACTTCCGGCTCGCTCGGCTTCCTGCTCAACGACGAGATGGACGACTTCGCCTCCAAAATGGACACGCCCAACATGTACGGCCTCATCCAGGGCCCGGCCAACGCCATCGCCCCCGGCAAGCGCCCGCTCTCTGCCATGACGCCGACCATCGTGCTGGAGCATGGCAAGCTGCGCTACGTCCTCGGTTCACCGGGCGGCCCGCGCATCATCACCACCGTGGCCAATATCTTCCTGTCCGCAACCGAGGGCGGCCTCAACATTCAGGAAGCGGTAGACGCGCCGCGCTTCCACCACCAGTACCTGCCCGACAAGCTCTACCTCGAACCCGGTTTTGCACCCGAGACCATCGACGCCTTGCGCAAGGAGGGCTACAACGTAGCAGCCGGCAAGCGCCACTGGTCTGACGGCGAGTGCATCGCCGTGGACCCCGAAACCGGCGAACTGGAAGGCGGCCAGGACCACCGCAGCCACTACGGCAAAGCCGCCGGCTACTGAGCCACGGGACCACAGATTTACAGAATCTGTGAGAAGATTTTTGAGCTTTTTGCGGATCTTCTCTCGTAATTATTTTGTTTTCTTTGTTATGCGGGTGATTTGAAGGTGCCTTAAATGCAACTTAAAACGTTTGAATGATGTTTAAATGACACTTTTTGCGCGCAAATTGCGCCGGTTTTGAGAAGAAGCGCGGAAAACGATCCTTATGGTGACGGCGAGAGAAATGGCCCGGTTCCTGATGAGCACCGGGCCGTGGTTTTTTCCGCCTGATTCCATTGTGGCAGAGGTCGGAGAAATTCTTTGCAAACCTGCGCGGATTTTATTTCGTTTGTTTTGAGCTGGTTGCGATATTTTCTGCGCGCCGGGGGCTTGACAGGGGTTTATGCCGTGCGCGGTCCGAGAGCTTGGCGAGCGGAATCCGGCAGATGATAGCTCTCCGCATCCGACGGAAACGTCCGATGCTCCACATCTTCGCGGTAGTGTTCCATCGCCGAGCGGAAGAGCGCGGAAGCATCCGCATAGCGGCGAACGAACTTGGCCTGCGGCGAAAAGCTCAGGTTGACCAGATCGTGGAAGACCAGAATCTGCCCGTCGCACTCCGGTCCCGCGCCAATGCCAATCGTCGGAATCGGCAGCTCGGCGGTAATTGCCGCGGCAACTTCACGCGGCACGCCTTCGAGAACCATGACTCCCGCGCCGGCTTCGGCCAGCGCAAGCGCATCGGCTTTCAGTTGCCGCACAGCCTCGGCGGTGCGCGCCTGCACGCGATAGCCGCCCATGCGGTGCACGCTCTGCGGCGTAAGGCCCAGGTGGGCAACCACGGGGATTTCGGCTTCCGTAAGCGCGCGGACAAGCTCGACGCGCGGGCCTTCGATCTTGACCGCTTCGGCGCCCGCTTCCTTGACGAAGCGCACGGCATTCGTCACGCCCTCGGCAACCGTCGCGTGGTAGCTGCCGAAAGGCATATCCGCAACCACCAGCGCGCGGCGCACGGCACGGCGCACGGCGCGCGTATGGTGCAGCATCTCGTCCACCGTGATGGCCAGCGTGTTGTCGTGGCCCATGACGACCATGGCGAGCGAGTCGCCGACGAGAATCATGTCGATGCCGGCCTCATCGACGAGCCGCGCCGTCGCGTAGTCATAAGCCGTGAGCGCGGAGATAGGCTTGAGCTGGCGCTTCATCTCAGCCAGCGCGGGGATGGTGACTTTTGTCGCGGGGGTCGCGGCCGGCGAAAGGCCGCCTGCGGAGAAGTTGGTAAGGCTCATATTCGCTCCAGTGCCGCTCCGTACACTCAGGATGCAGCCCGTACAGGCAGAGTATACGCTTGGGACTGGCCGTCCGGGCAACGCGGGGTCCCCACGTAACGATTTTTGCTGCGTGGGGTAGAACGCGCTTCGCGCCGCACGCAATAAGGATAGTCGCGCGGCAATTTGGATTCAGAACGGATTTCTTGCAGGGTGGGACCGCCGGACCGCAAACTGGAAAAGATGGCAGGAATTCTGGCGGAAACGGCGATTGGCGCGGCGGCGATTGGGCTGCTTGCGGGCGGCTGTGCCTACGCGGCTCTGTGGCCGGGCTCGCAGATCTTTGGCCGCACGCTGATTGCTCCGAGACTTGATTTGGGAAAGCCGGGCGAGCTGGCGCTGACTTTTGACGACGGGCCGAATCCGGCATGGACGCCGCGGCTGCTGGAGTTGCTGGACCAATATGGAGTAAAGGCGACGTTCTTTCTCGTCGGCAAATATGCAAGCGAGCAGTCGGTGCTGACGCGCTTCATCGCCAACAACGGCCACGCAATCGGCAATCACTCGTGGTCGCATCCAAATCTGGCATTGACCGCGCCAGCGAAGGTTCGCGAGGAGCTGCGCAATACGAAAGACGCGCTGGAGCAGATCATCGGCAAACCCGTGCGGCATTTTCGTCCGCCCTTTGGAGCGCGCCGCCCGGATGTGCTGCGCGCCGCGCGCGAGCTGGGCATGACGCCGGTGCTGTGGAACGCCATGACGAGCGACTGGAACGAGCCTTCCCCAGAACGCATTGCCGCGAATCTGAGCGGGAAGATCGACCGGCTAACGCGGCGCGGATTTGCGGCGAATATCGTGCTGCACGACGGCGGGCACCAGGAGCCGAAGGCGAATCGGGAGGCTTCTATCACGGCTGCGGGACGGCTGCTGGAGCGGTATGCGGGGACGCACCGTTTTGTGACGGTGGGGGAGTGGGGCTGAATGTTTAGTTGCTAGAAAACTAATTAGCTTTGCGTGATACCCTTGGGGCAAATTCAGAATGGGAGAAATTTGTGCGGCGATTGACACAAAGCTGTATGGTTCTTATCTTGTTTTCCAGTTTTGTTTATGCGCAGAACCCATCTTCGAGTGCTCCGTCAAATGCTCCTGTGCGTATCTGGATATCGGATAAAGACGTCAATAGTGTCCAAGGCGAGATTTCAAGTGCCGATCTACTCAAGGAATTCAGCGCAAAATGCAGCGGTGTTGTTTTAACGGATAGTGCTGAAAAAGCAGACTACCGCTTGGAAGCAGGCCATTCATGGTGCTGCACTCCAAACGGCCAATCAAGGGGATATAAATTTGCATTATTCAACAAGGATGGGGATGCGGTATTTAGTGCAAAGACACATGAATTGGCAAATGCCGTAAAAGACATCTGTAACGCGATCGGTCATGGCAAGGCTAAATAATTTGAAGAGTTGATCAAGATATCAATGGAAGATTTATAGATGCATCTGACCAAACTGCAAACTGTTCAGTGTTTGAATTCCATGCGGCTTCAAAACCGAAATGTTTTGTCGTAAGGTTATTTGCCATAAATACAGCATTTGTAGCTATATGAATGGATTCAATAATTTCCTCTTCAGAATAATTTGGAATCACGTTGTTGCCGGTAAACCGTCTACCGAGTTGCAATAATCCAGCATGCGTATAACTATGCAGAGCTAGCCTTGTGTTCTTCAAAAAGTTTTCAAAAAAATCACCCATCCCAAAATTTCTATCTATCTCCGCACCGATCGTTTGAAAATTGATTCTATATTCGTCGTTTGCAAGTCTCGTGAGGTCATCAGCTGAACATATTAAAACCACATGCGCACGAACTACCGATTCAATAATTGGACGAAGCAAAGCAAATGCCGCGCCGAAAAGCCCTTGGTCAATTAAACGAAGTATGCCCCTATGAAATTCAAAGCTGAGTGACCAATAAGCAACTAACAGAGTATTGCGTTCATCAATTGGACATTGCCCTTTCTCAAGCATCAGTTTTTCTATCTTGTTACGAAATTCTTCAGCAAGCACGATCTCATCTCTTACGATCTTGTTCACGACCGCCTTCTTTCCTGATGCAAAAACTTCACACGCTGAAGAGTGCGAAATTATACAGGAATGGCTTCCGTGAGTGCTTTTTCGCGGAAGGAACTTGGCAGAGCCTTTGGCGTGAGGAGGTCGATCTTGACGCCGGTGGCGGCTTCGAGACGAAGCTGCAGCTTGGCAATGTCGAGGAGGCTGGTCTCCGGCGAAGGATCGACGAGCAGGTCGAGGTCGCTGCCTTCGCTGTCTTCCCCGCGGACGACGGAGCCGAAGACACGCGGGTTTGCCATGCCGGACTCGAGCACCATCCGGCGAATCGCGCTTCGATGTTCCGGCAGAACCTGCGAAGGTCTCATGCGCACCATTCTACCGTGAGCTGAATATGGAGTCACGCAGTTAAAACCGCTTGCAATGCGGTTCGTGCGGCTTCGATGGTGGCATCGATTTCGGCTTTGCCGTGGGCGGCGCTCAGGAATGCTGCCTCGAATTGCGAGGGCGGGAGCCAGACGCCTTGATCGAGCATGGCGCGGTGGAAACGGCCGAAGGCGGCAGTGTCGGATTTTGCGGCTTCGTCGTAATTGGTGACCGGACCGGAGGCGAAGAACCATGTGCCCATGGAGCCTACGCGGTTGGTTGTGAGCGGCACGCCGGCTTTGACGGCTTCGGCGGCTACGCCCTCGAAGACGGCTTTCGATGCGGCTTCTAATTGCGGGTAGATTTCGGCGGCGTGGTCCTGCAGGTAGCTAACGGTCGCGATTCCAGCGGCCATGGCCAGCGGATTGCCGCTGAGCGTACCGGCCTGGTAGACCGGCCCGAGAGGCGCGAGCAGATCCATGATCGCGCGCTTGCCACCGAAGGCTCCGACCGGCAGACCGCCGCCGACGATTTTGCCCAGCGTGATGAGGTCGGGGTCCATTTTGTAAAGCTGGACTGCGCCGCCGAGCGAGACGCGGAAGCCGGTCATGACCTCATCGGCGATGAGCAGCGCGCCTTCACGGCGGGTAATGGCGCGCAGGCCGCCGAGATAGCCGGGAGCCGGAGGAATGCAGCCGGCATTGCCCACGACAGGTTCCAGAATGACAGCGGCGATTTCGCCCTTGTGCGCGGCGAATGCAGCTTCGACGGCGGCGAGATCGTTGTAAGGCAGCGCGAGCGTAAGGTGGGCGACAGCTTCCGGCACGCCGGCCGAGCCGGGAATGCCGAAGGTGGCAACCCCGGAGCCGGCTTTGACAAGCAGGCCATCGGCGTGGCCGTGGTAGTTGCCTTCAAATTTGACGATGACGCTGCGGTTGGTGGCGGCGCGGGCGAGGCGGATTGCCGACATTGTGGCTTCGGTGCCGCTCGATACGAAGCGGAGCTTTTCGATGGCGGGATAGCAGGCGACGACGCGCTCGGCCAGGTCGCCTTCCGATTCCGTGGACGCGCCGAAGCTGGCGGATTTGCGCGCGGTCCGCTCGATGGCTTCAACGGCCGGCGGAAAGGCATGGCCGAGAATCATCGGACCCCAGGAGCCGAAGTAGTCGATGTAGCGGTTGCCGTCGGCATCGGTGAGCCATGCGCCCTGCGCGCTTTCAAGGAATGGCGGCGCGCCGCCGACAGCGCGGAAGGCGCGGACAGGCGAGTTGACTCCGCCGGGAAAAAGGTGCTCGGCTCGCTGCTGCAAGGCTTGCGAACGGGAATGTGCTGGGGCGGAAATCGGCCGGCTCATGCTGGCTCAAGTATAGAAGCCGCACAACACGCCTGTTAGACTTGGCCTCACAAGCCCGGCGCATTTTTCTTTGTTCGCAGCCGGGTTCTGGCCCGCTCGGAGGATTCTTTTGGCTCGCGCTTTCTGCTATGCGTTTCCGGCTCTCTCTGCTCTGCTGCTCGCCGCGCCCGTGATGGCCGCGGCGCAAAAAGGCCCTGTGCCGCTGACCGTGAAGGCGATTTACGGCGGTGAGCCGTTGACAGGAACATTGCCTTCCGGCATCGAGTGGTCGCCGGACGGCAAGACGCTCAGCTATATCGACGACGGCGAGCTGGTGGGGGCCTCGATTGCGACAGGCACGCGCGCGGTGCTGGTGGACCGCGCCAAGCTGGCCACGCTGACCGAGACGGGCGGCACGGAGCAGGACCGCGATCATCGCGAGCGCTACGGCATGGCAAGCTATCTGTGGGCGCCGGACTCGCGTCATCTGCTCTTTGACTCCGATGGGCGTTACTGGCTCTTCGACCTGAAGACGGGAACGGGCGTCGAAACAGGATCGAGCGACCAGGCATCGGGCGATGACCCGAGCTTTTCACCGAGCGGCCAATCGATTGCCTTCATCCGCCAGCATGGATTGTTTGTAGTGCAGCCCGGCGAGCCGGCGACGACGGATTCGCCGATTGCCGTGGCCCCGGCTCCGAACCAGACGACGCTGAACGGCGAGGTGAGCTGGATCTACGCCGAAGAGCTGGAGGCGCGCTCGAATTACGCATGGTCGCCGGACTCAAGCCACATTGCTTATCTGCAGACGAATGAGGCGGCGGTGCCGGAGTATCCGCTGACGGACTGGATTCCCACGCACGCCAAGAACGTGATGCAGCGCTATCCGCAGCCCGGCGATAACAACCCGGAAGTGCGCGTGGGCGTGGTGAATGCCGACGGCGGCAGCACGCACTGGATCAAGCTGCCGATCGAGAAGGGACAGGATTATATTCCGCGCTTTGGCTGGGTGGACCGGCGCACGCTGTGGATTGAGACCCTGAGCCGCGACCAGAAGCGCCGCACGATTTACTTTGCCGGCCCCGGCGATGGGCGCGATCCCGTCGAGATGCTGACTGTGACGGACGGCAAATTTCTCGACGACAACTACGACGTGTGGGCAGGCGGCGGCACGATTGTGCTGACGAGCTGGAAGGATGGGCACAACCACGTTTATTTGTACTCGTATGATGCGGGAAATCCGCTTGGCGGGAAGGCTTCCGAGCCGAAGCAGCTTACCAGCGGCGACTGGGATGTGGACAAGGTGCTGCGCGTAGACGCGGCAAAGAAGACGATTTTTTATACCTCGAATGAGACCGCACTGCTCGACAGGCAGATCTGGCAGGTGAGCTTCAACGGTAAGCGTAAGGCGCTGACCACCCTGGCCGGAACACATGAGGGCGATGTTGCGCCGGATGGCGCGGCCTTTGTGGATACCTATTCGACGCGCATGGAACCGCCGCGGTTGAGTTTGTGCAAAGCCGGCGGCGATTGCACGCGGTTATGGACCTCGCGCTCGCTGGCAGCCTACGGGCTTCACGCTCCGCTGCAACTGGAGATGAAGACAAAGGACGGAACAATACTGTACGCCACGCTGATGCTGCCCGAAGGCGCGCGCGACGCGAAAAGCGTGCCGGTGATTCTGAATCCTTACGGCGGAGCCACGGGGCAGACGGTGCTGAACCGCTGGGGCGATAACGTCTGGGGCGACAAGCTGCTCTTCGATACGCTGCTGGCAGAGCATGGCTTTGCGGTGCTGCGCACGGACAATCGCGGCACGCCGGGACGCGGACGCGATTTTACGCAGGCCGCTTACCGCGACTTTGGGGCGGTGCAACTGGAAGACCAGTTGACGATGCTCGACTACGCGCTCGCAAAATTTCCGCAGCTTGATCCCAGGCGTCTCGGATGGTGGGGCTGGAGCTGGGGCGGCACGTTTACGCTGTACGCGATGACGCATTCCGGCCGCTTTGCGGCGGGTGTGAGCGTGGCTCCGGTGACCGACTGGCGAGATTACGATTCGGTCTATACG
This sequence comes from Acidobacteriaceae bacterium, assembly GCA_030038315.1. Classification (GTDB taxonomy): domain Bacteria; phylum Acidobacteriota; class Terriglobia; order Terriglobales; family Acidobacteriaceae; genus Telmatobacter. The sequence continues at coordinate 10,616 of JASHPD010000177.1, read as the reverse complement.
GAACGCTACCTTGGGCTGCCCGCGCAGAATCCGGATATTTACAAGGCGGATTCGGTGGTGGCTTCGGCGGCGCATCTCAAGGGGCACCTGCTGCTGGTGCACGGCACGGGTGATGATAATGTTCATATCGAAAACACGGTGCAGTTTATCGATCAGCTCATTGACGCGGGGATTCCGTACGATTTGCAGATCTTTCCGCGCAAGACGCATGAGATTCTGGGCGGCACGGCGCGCGTCGAGCTCTTCAATCGCATCCTGGCGCACTTCGAGCAGTATCTGAAGCCGGAATAGCCGGAGCGGAAGAACGCAGGCGTACCGGCGGCACATACCGGGTTCACGACAGAGTCAGCATCCTCGCTTGCGGAATCAACCGGCCCACACGCGAACGAACGGAGACGATATGAGTTGCGCACATGCGCTACAGGCAGCAGCAGCGGGAACGTTTCCAATTGGCGGAGACCTGACGGTAAGCCGCATGGGCTATGGCGCCATGCGCGTTACGGGCGCCGGCATCTGGGGTCCGCCGGCGGACAAGGCTGGTGCCCTGGCCACATTGCGCAGAGCCGTTGAGCTGGGCGTGAACCTGGTCGATACCGCCGACTCCTACGGGCCGGAAACTTCGGAAGAATTGATTGCCGAAGCGCTCTATCCTTATCCCGCCGATCTGGTCATCGCCACCAAAGGCGGATGGGAGCGCCCGGGTCCAGGCCAGTGGACGCACAACGCCAGCCCAAAGCACCTGGCCGCCGCGCTTGAAGGCAGCCTGAAGCGGCTGCGCCTTGATCGCATCGACGTTTATCAACTGCATGTGCCGGACCCTGCTGTTGCCTTTGAAGCATCGATCGAAGCGCTGGCGAAATTGCGCGAACAGGGAAAGATTCGCCACATCGGGCTCTCGAATGTGACGCGGGAGCACATCGAGCGTGCGCGCGGGATTGTGCCGATTGTCTCTGTGCAGAACCGTTACAGCTTTGCCGACCGCGAGTCGGACTTCATCGTTGACTACTGCGAGGCGAACGGCATTGCGTTTCTGCCGTGGGCGCCCATCGGGCAGGCGCGCACGGCGCATGAGGCCATCCGGCAAGCGGCGGAAGATCTGAAGGCCGCGCCGTTGCAGGTGGCGCTGGCGTGGCTGCTCAAGCGTTCGCCGGTGATTGTGCCGATCCCGGGGACGGCGTCGATTCCGCACCTCGAGGAAAACGTTGCGGCGGCCGCGCTCAAGCTGCCGCAGGCTGTTTATGAAAAGCTCTCTGCCGTCAGCCATCCGCCGGCAAGCCTGCGCGGATGAAGATCGTGCCGGGCAAAGCATGAGCCCGGCGCGAAAAACAGAAAGGAAAACATGAGCCGGCATTTTTCTCTCCCGTTGTTGGGCGGCCTGTTATTGTGCGCTGTCTCTCTTTCACTCTCCGCGCAACCGGGTTCACCCGCCCCGCTGCGCCCGCCGGCGACGCCGCTGATTGCGCATGATCCGTATTTCAGCATCTGGTCGAATGCCGATGCACTGACCGATGGGCCCACGCGGCACTGGACCGGCACGCCGCAGCCGCTCAACGGGCTGATTCGCGTGGACGATAAGACCTACCGTTACCTTGGCGACGCGGAGGATGAGATCCCCGCGCTCAAGGAGACACGACAGCAGGTCACGCCCACGCGGACGATCGTCACCATGCAGTCGCCGGAGATCGAGCTGACGCTGACGTTTCTGACGCCCGCGTTCCCTGACGATCTGGCCGTAATGGCGCGGCCGGTAACTTACCTGACCTGGGATGTGAAGTCGCGCGATGGACGCACCCACAACGTGGCCGTGTATTTCGACGCGAGCGGGATGACAGCCGTCAATGAATCCGATGAGCCGGTGGTGTGGTCACGCGCGGAGATCAAAGGCCTGCACGTGCTGCGGATCGGCAGCCAGCAGCAGCCGATTCTCGCGCACTCCGGCGATAATCTGCGCATTGACTGGGGATATTTCTATCTCGCTATTCCCGATAAGGAGGCAGCGGAGCTCGCCGCGGGCAACCAATCCTATCGCGACCACTTTGCGGCGACGGGGCATATTCCCAAGGTGGACGATCTCGATCAGCCGCGCGCGCCGCGCAGCCGGTTTCCTTCGGCTCCGGCGTTGAATCTGGTTCTGCCGTTCGGCGAGGTGGGCGCCGCAGATGTTTCGCGTCACATTCTTATCGGCTATGACGACATTTACTCCATCGAGTACATGCGGCAGAGGCTGCTTGCATACTGGCACAAGGAGTTCCCGACGGTCAGCGCGCTGCTCGAAGGCGCGGAGCATGATTATGCTTCGCTGACGCAGCGAAGCGAAGCCTATGACGCTGAGCTGACACGCGATCTGGCGCGCGAGGGCGGACCGGAATACGCCTCCATCGCAGTTCTTGCCTTCCGCCAGGCCATTGCCGCGCACAAGCTGGTGGAGGACGATCATGGCGTGCCGTTCTTCATGCCGAAGGAGAACTTCAGCAACGGCTCCATCTCGACCGTCGATGTGATTTATCCCTCCGCGCCGATGTTTCTGCTTCTGAATCCGAAGCTCGTTGAGGCGCAACTGGAGCCGGTGCTGCGCTATGCGGAGAGCCCACACTGGAAGTTTCCCTTTGCGCCGCACGATCTCGGCGTCTATCCGCTTGCCGATGGGCAGTTGTATGGCGGCGGCGAAGTAAGCGAAGAGGATCAGATGCCGGTGGAAGAATCGGGCAACGTCCTTATCCTTGCCGACGCGATTGCGCACGTGGAGCACAACACGGATTTTGCCTCGCGTTACTGGCCGCTGCTGACCAAGTGGGCGAATTATCTGCTTGCCGAGGGTTTCGATCCGGCCAATCAGCTCTGCACGGATGATTTCGCCGGGCATCTTGCGCACAACACGAACCTTTCCATCAAGGCTATTGAGGCGCTGGCCGCTTACGCGCAACTGGCCAGGGAACGCGGCGAAACACAAACCGCCGAGCGCTATGAAAGCGCCGCGCGGTCGATGGCCGCCAAGTGGGGACCCAAAGCGCTCGACGGCGATCACTACCGCCTGGCCTTCGACAAGCCGGGGACATGGAGTCAGAAGTACAACCTTGTGTGGGACTCGATTCTCGGCCTGCATCTCTTTCCCGCGGAGATTGCCGAGCGCGAGGTTGCGTACTACAAATCGCATCTGAACCGCTTCGGGCTTCCGCTGGACAATCGCGCCACGTACACCAAGCTCGACTGGACGATCTGGTCTGCCACGCTGGCACGCAATGCAGCAGACTTTCAGGCCATTGTGCATCTGGTCTTTGAATTCCTGAACCAGACGCCGGACCGCGTGCCGATGACGGATTGGTATGACACCATTACTGCGCGGCAGGTCGGCTTTCAGGCGCGCTCCGTTGTGGGCGGGGTCTACATCAAGATGCTGGCCGATCCGGCCATCTGGAGCAAGTGGGCGGACCGAAGCGCATCGGCAACAAAGAACCCTTAAACACCCATCGATTTATACCGCGCCACGTTCCCGTAAAGATGCGCGGGGAGCGTCTTTATGACCGCATACCGGCAAATAACAAGCTGGATTCACGGCTTCGATTTCAATTCCGCTTCTGCATTCGGGCTGAGGCGGAGAATGGCCGGCCTGCTCCCGAGCGGCACTGCGAAGGCTCCGCGCACCTGCGCGAAGTTGCCGATGGGAGCAATGTTGCCAATGCCGGCGATCTTTGCCGGTTGGGCCACTCGCAGCAGAGCGGTGGACGTGTAGGCGTCGCCGGGAGCCAGTGTGATTTCCACCTGATCCGTTGCCTGATCCAGCGCGACACGCTCGAAGCGGCCACTATCGAGCGTGAGCCAGAGGCCGAGCGGCGCAAGATAAACCCTCTGGCGAAAGCTGTCGCGCGGTTCGACGACGATTGTCTGCCCGGAGAACTGTAGATTGCCGCCGAAGACCAGCCAGCCTAACTCCGGGTCGCGGGCAAGATAGGTTGCCGTGGCCCAGGCGTGGCCGAAGAAGTTCGGGCCATAGTCGCCGCTGTACGGATCGAACTTCATCCTGTCTGGATAACTGTGAAATGCGGCGGAGGCGAAGCCTTCCTGATCGATGCCGCTGATGGCGCCCATGGTGCCGCCGTAGCCGATGCGTAGCAGATACAAATCCGATGGGTTGCGGCGGTAAGCGTCGAGCACGGGAATGGCGTTGATGCCGGAGCCGTAGTGGTGCAACTGGCGCTCCAGGCGCGGATATTTGCCGCCGTAGAGGAAGTCCCAGTAACGGCGCGCGCTGCCGTTGTAACCCCAGCTTGGAATGGTGGGCATGTAGCCGGTGATGGCGTCGAGCGTGACCTGCGCTTTGTCGTTCATGCCGAAGTAGCGCGTCCAGGCGTAAACCTCTTCCTGGCCGGTCGAGTCCCACGGCATCTCGCTGCCGAAGGGGTAGGCCAGCTTTTGCCAGGCGTTGGCACGGGCGCGCATGGCGGCTTCCAGTTGCGCGGCTTCCGCGGTCATGCCTTCGCGGCGCAGGTCGTTGAGCACGGCGACGAAGATGTCGCCTTCCATCTGGCCGAACTGCGCGAGATCGGGCGCAAAGCGCGTCATGGCCATGGAAGTCTCGTAGGCCTGCGTAAGATACCAGCGCCAGTCGTGATGCGTGACGAGTCCCTGATGATCGCGCGCAAGGCGATAGAGCGCCCAGTAGGCCGCTACGACGTGCGGGTAATTGTAGGAACGGCCCACGTCTTCGCTCGCCTCTTGATTCCAGCTCTCCCACGTGGACCAGTTCAGATCTTTGCGGTAGTAGCCGGCGGGCAGTTTGTCGGGCTGGTAGTAGAAAAGGCTTTTGCGGACGCCGTATTTCTTTGGGCCGTCCTTGAATTGAATGCCGCCCCAGAGAACTCCATCGACGAATTCTTCGAGCTGCTCGACCTGCTGCTTGTCGGGGCGGCCGTACTCTTTCATCGCGGCGGCAAGCCATGAGCCCGCGCCGGCTTCATCGCTCAGGCCCGCGATCCAGACGCGGCTGTCCTGCGTGACGATGGCATTGGCCTCGCGATCGTAGCTCATGATGGACGGAGCGCGATGAAAGGGATCGTTCCTGTCATCGAACCACTGTTTGGTGAAGAGAAAATTGCCGAGATCGTTGACGGCTTCCGCTTCCGGCTTGATGACTTTGTACTGCACGGTTTGCGTCAGGCCGTCGGCGTAGGTGACGGTGAGCCGCGCGCGGCCCCACTGCCTGCCGTGCAGCGTGTAGCGCTGCCAGAGGCCGTTTGGTGTTCTGCCCGCGGGGCTGATTTCGATAGCATCGGCTGGCTCTACGCTGATTTTCCTGACGGGATGCGGGTATCTCAGGAAGAGGCTGGCGTCGATATCTTCGGGCAGGATGTAGCCGGGGATGCCGATGGCCACCGGCCTGCGGTTTGCGGCGAGGGTTTGCTCGATATGACGGATGGAGTCTGAGACGAGGAAGCGCAGGCCGATGGTGCGTTGCTGGCCGGGCTCAAGCACGATGCTGGTGGCTGGGTTCCACGGCTGGGCCTGCTTCCACTCGTTCTGCTGATAGGCAGCCGAGGCGACCATCCACTCGTAGAAGCCTTCAAAGGTTATACTGCGCGGCGTGAGATCGTGGAAAAGCTCGGCCTTGTGCGTACGGCCGCTCGGGCCGGCGATGGGGTTGTAGGCTTCAAAGGGCGTTTTGCCGTCAGGAACGACGACGAGCGCCGGGCCGTGTCCGTTGAGCCGCGTGACCTGCACGTAGCCGGCGTCGAGAGCGATGGATGGGTCGGAGAAGCTGCAGATTGTGTGGGCTTCTTCTAAGGTTTTACCGCTCAGGATGTTGTCGAAGATGAGCGGAATGCCGAGAGCGCCGATCTCGATGGCCTGCGAGCCGGGGTTCCTGAGCGTGAAGCGCAATGCCAGCTTGCCATCCACGACCGCCCAGCTTCGCGTGAGCTGGAGCGGGAAATCGGCTGGCAGGGTGGGACGGAGATCGTCGCGGCGCAGGTCACCGCGGCCGGGCGGCAAAGTTTGAACGGGATGGCGTTCGAGAGCTGTCGAATAACCGCGCCATTGCCGCGTCCCTGCGACGCGCAGGCGGAGATCGAGGTCGCCGAGATGGTAGTAGCCATCGACGGAGCGCGCAGCCAGCAGCTCCGCAGGGATAAAGTCAAATCCGTCGCTATCCTTTGGCTCCAGCGCGGCAACGGTTCCTGAAGAGCGCACGAGGCGCAGCGTCAGCTCCGGTGTTTGATACGTCACCAGCCCCTGATCGAGCATGGAGCCCATGCGGGCGTCGCGGCCCGCGGGATGCCACTGGGCTGTGGCCGGCGCGCCGGCTGACAGAACCAGCGCGGCAGCGAGGAGGGCTGCGCCGGGGCGCGCCGGACGGCGCGGACCTGGCGCGGCACTTTGGCGGTGCTGCGCATTAGCGAGGGGTAGGGTAGACATGGCAGCGTGTGGATGATTGTATCCAACTTCGTATTCTTTTCAATGGAAAATTCATTCAATGGCTGGGTTGCCGGCATCTTATCTGGAATGAAGGGGAATTTTCTTCTTTTCGTAAGATTTGGCTGCCGCGTAGCCGGAATTTCGGGATAGAATTCTCTCAACGTATGCAATTTTGTAGACAATTTTATGCCGAATTCCGCTTTGCCGCTCCGCATCGAGATCATTGATTCCCACACCGCAGGCGAGCCCACTCGCTGTGTGCTTTCCGGTGGGCCGCACCTGGGTTCCGGCTCGCTTGCCGAACGGCTGACAAGGCTGCGCGCTGAGCACGACGTGTATCGCCGCGCGATTCTCTGCGAGCCGCGCGGCTCGGAGGTGCTTGTGGGCGCGTGGCTGCTGGAGCCGGTGGACCCGGCTGCGGCGGCCGGGGTGATTTTTTTCAATAACGCCGGCTATCTGGGGATGTGCGGGCACGGCATGATCGGCGTGGCGGCGACGCTTGCGTATCTTGGCAAAATCGGGCCGGGGCGGCACCGTATTGAGACGCCGGTGGGCGATGTGACGATCACGCTGGACGAAAAGGACGAAGTCACAATTTCGAATGTTGCGGCGTACCGGCATCGCGCGCGCGTTCCGGTGGAGCTGCCGGGATATGGCGTAGTGCATGGCGATGTGGCCTGGGGCGGGAACTGGTTTTTCCTGATTGAGGAGCATCCTTTTATGCTGAGCCTCGAAAACGAAGAAGAGCTGATGGATTTTACGTGGCAGGTGCGGCAGGCGCTTCAAGCGAATGGCGTCACGGGCGCGAAGGACGCGGAGATTGACCACATTGAGCTGTTTACCGCCGCGCATGATCCGATAAACCAGAGCCGGAATTTTGTGCTTTGCCCCGGCAAGGTCTACGATCGCTCGCCGTGCGGGACGGGGACGAGCGCAAAGATGGCTTGCCTGGTGGCCGATGGAAAGCTGAAGCCGGGCGAGCTGTGGCGGCAGGAGGGAATTCTAGGCAGCGTCTTTACGGGACGCGTGGAGATGGATGGCGACAGGATTTTGCCGTACATTACCGGCTCGGCATATGTGACCTCGGCGGCTTCGCTGATCTTTCAATCGCACGATCCGTTTCGCAATGGGATTCCCAACCACAATGGGAAGCCCAATGGAAAACTTGGATGAGCGCGGTCGCCCGCTTTGACGTGGCCATTGCCGGAGGCGGCATTGTGGGCTGCGCCTGCGCTCTGGCCTGCGCGAAGCAGGGCTTTCGCGTGGTGCTGGTGGAGCGCGATGCGCTGGGCAGCGGCGCGACCGCGGCGGGCATGGGCCACGTTGTGGTGATGGACGACTCGGAGGCGCAGTTTGCGCTGACACGCTATTCGCGGCAGCTTTGGCGGGAGTTGAAGCTGCCGGCTGCGGCGGAGTATGTGGAGGCGGGAACGCTGTGGATTGCGGCCGACGGCGAAGAGATGGATGGCGCGGAGCGCAAGCAGGCGTGGTACGCCGAGCGCGGCGTGCCGAGCCGGCTGCTGACGGCGAGCGAGCTTGCGGAGGCTGAGCCGAACCTTGTGGCGGGATTGGCCGGCGCGCTGCTGGTTGCGGAGGATGGGGTTGTGTATCCGCCGGTGGCCGCGCTGGAGATGGCGCGGCGCGCGGAGCAGCTTGGAGCGCAGTTGATTGTGGGCCGTGCGGTGAGGGCGATTGGCGACGGGCGCATGGCGCTGGACGATGGGATGGAATTGCGCGCAGAGCGGCTGATTCATGCGCTGGGCGCAAATGCTACGGCGTTGTCGCCGGGACTGCCGGTTCGCAGGCGCAAAGGGCATCTTGTGATTACCGATCGCTATCCGGGGTTTGTGCGACACCAGCTTGTCGAGCTGGGATATTTGAAGAGCGCGCATAGCTCTTCCGGAGACTCGGTTGCGTTCAATGTGCAGCCGCGGCCTACGGGGCAGTTGCTGATTGGCTCATCGCGGCAGTACGGCGCGGAGGACGCGGGTGTGGACCGCGAGATTCTGAGAGCGATGCTCGAACGCGCGGAGATTTATATGCCGGGGTTGAGCGGGCTCCATGCGATTCGCGTGTGGACGGGATTTCGCGCGGCTACGCCGGACAAGCTGCCGCTGATCGGGCCGATGCCGGGCGATGAGACGCTGTGGCTCGCTACGGGGCATGAAGGGTTGGGAATTACTACGGCGCTGGGAACGGCGGAACTGATTGCTTCGGATTTTACGGGCAAAAAGCCGGCGATTGCACCGGAGCCTTACCTGCCAGCGCGGTTTGCGCCGGCTGCAACATCTTTATCTGCGACTTTGGAGGAGCTATGAACTGGAGCGGCGTAATGCCTGCGATGACGACTCAATTTAAACCGGATTTCAGCCTGGATTACGCGGCCATTGCGCACCATGCGCAGTGGCTGATTAAGAACGGCTGCGTGGGGATCATCTGCCTGGGCTCGCTGGGCGAGGCGGCTACGCTGAGCTTCCATGAGAAGGTTGAGATTCTCAGGACCGTGGTTGCGGCGATCAATGGCAAGGCGCCGGTGGTTGCGGCGATTTCCGCGCTTTCAACGGCGGAGGCTGTGGAACTGGCGAAGGCTGCGCACGCGGCGGACTGCTCGGGGCTGATGATTCTGCCGCCTTATGTTTACAAGGGCGACTGGCGCGAGATGAAGGCGCATGTGGCGGTGATTCTGAGGGCTACGCCGCTTGAGGGAATGCTCTATAACAATCCGGTCGCGTATGGCACGGACTTTCTGCCGGAGCAGATTGCGGAGCTGGCGAGTGAGTACGCGAATCTCGCGGCGGTGAAGGAGTCTTCGACCGATGTGCGGAGAGTGACGGCGATTCGCGCGCTGGTTGGAGACAGGTTGGCGATCTTTGTGGGCGTGGATGATGCGATTGTGGAGGGCATTGAGGCCGGCGCCGTGGGCTGGGTTGCGGGGCTGGTGAACGCTTTTCCGCGTGAGTCTGTCGATCTGTTCAAGCTGGCGAGCGCGGGCAAGAAAAAAGAGACGTTTGAGCTGTATCGCTGGTTTCTGCCGCTGCTGCGGATGGATACGGCGCCGAAGTTCATTCAGCTCATCAAGCAGGTGCAGCAGGAGGCCGGCGCCGGTTCTGCGCGGGTGCGCGCGCCGCGGCTGGAAGTGGTGGGCGAAGAGCTGGAGGCTACGCGCGCGGCTTATGCTTATGCGCAGGCGCATCGTCCGGCGGTTGCCGTGGCGAGCACACCGTTTAAGGCTTAACGTTTCGGGATTAGCCTGGACATTTGGGAGTTTTTACGATGCAGCTTACTGGTGAATCCTTCCTTGGCAGTGCGCGGGGCGCGCGTACGGGCGCGCCTGTCTACGCGATCAATCCGGCGAATGGGCAGCGGCTTGAGCCGGCGTACTTTTCGGCTTCCGCCGAAGAGGTGAATCGCGCGGTGGAGCTTGCCGCGGCTGCGTTCTCTGTTTACTCGCAGACGGATGGCAGGACGAGAGCGGCGTTTTTGCGCTCGGTTGCCGATGGGCTCGATGCGATCAGGGAGCAGGTGGCGGAGCGGGCGCATCTGGAAACCGCGCTGCCGACGACGCCGCGGCTGCTAGGCGAGGCGGCCCGCACGACGGGACAGTTGCGGCTTTTTGCTTCTGTGGCGGAAGAAGGCTCGTGGGTGCAGGCGCGGTTGGATTCTCCGCTGCCGGAGCGCAAGCCTCTGCCGCGGGCCGATCTGCGCTCGATGCTGCGAGCGCTGGGGCCGGTGGCGGTGTTTGGCGCGAGCAATTTTCCGCTGGCGTTTTCCGCGGCCGGCGGGGATACGGCTTCGGCGCTGGCGGCGGGCTGTCCGGTGATTGTGAAGGCGCACCCGGCGCATCCGGGCACGAGCGAGATGGTTGCCGAGGTCTTTCAGAGAGCCATTGCCGCGGCGGGATTGCCGGAGGGTGTTTTCTCGCTGCTCTATGACGCGGGCACGGAGGTTGGCGCGGCGCTGGTGCGGCATCCGCTGGTGCAGGCGGTGGCGTTTACAGGCTCGTTCCGCGGCGGGCGGGCGCTGATGGACCTGGCGGCGGCACGGCCGCAGCCGATTCCCTGCTTTGCGGAGATGGCGAGCACGAATCCGGTTTTTCTGCTGCCTTCGGCGTTGCGCGGCGGCGCGGAGGCGTTTGCGCAGGGACTGTTCAATTCATTCACGCTGGGCGCGGGGCAGATGTGCACCAAGCCGGGCATGATCTTTGTTCC